>CAVEWO010000132.1:0-5165 GCA_963619345.1 Bacteroidaceae bacterium | reverse complement strand
AATAAAATACAGAAAAATATTTATATGTTGTTGACAAACACATAAATATGTGGTAATTTTGTAGAAAATGAACAATAAAACAAACCGTTGAAGCGGAGATAAAAGCAGTAATGCGCCCACAGAGAGTCCGGGATGGTGCGATCCGGATGGAAAAGCAGGCTGCTAAATGGACCGCCGAGGGTGCAGTCAAAGGCTTTGTTATCAGGCTGAGTATTCTGCGACGTGAAGGCATACGTCAGTTGCCGGGAATATGATGGTATTCTGCAGAGAGCATGGGTCAGACCATGAAATTAAGGTGGCACCGCGGGCAACACTCGTCCTTGATAGAACTCAAATTCTGTCAAAGACGAGTTTTTTTATGAGCTGCCAAATCTTGAAGCCCTATCCCGAAATCTTTGATTTCGCGGAAGGTCTCATGCAACGCTTTCCCAAATCTCCGATTTGGCAGAAAGCGACTGCGCGATACAGCGCGCAACGTGGCAAAGCCACTCCTACGGCTTCGCCTTCGCTGTCCGTTTTGTCAGCGAATCACTGGCGTTCTTCGGACAAAAAGGCAACTCAAACGCGAGAATTGCGCAGTCCGGGCGACTGCAGGGAGAACGGCTGCAGTGCAATTCTACCGCGAAATGACTTGCAAATACAACAGGAGGTAAAGATATATGTATCCATCACTAGAACAAGTAAAACAGATCGCATCACAGGGAGATTACAGAAGGATACCGGTATGCATGGAAATGCTGTCAGACAGCTGCACACCGGTCGAAGTAATGAGAATACTGAGAAAAGCCAGCCGGCACTGTTACCTGCTGGAAAGCGCCAGCCAGAGCGAGGTATGGGGCAGGTATTCTTTCCTCGGTTACGACCCGGGAATGGAGATCACATGTCTCGACGATATACTCACGATAAGAGAGACGATGCCGGACGGAATCGAACAGAAAACCCTAAAGAAGATAGATCATCCGGGCGATGTGCTCAGGGAGATACTCGACAGATACAAGACACCGCAGATGGAAGACATGCCGTCCTTTACAGGAGGACTCGTAGGATATTTCTCATACGACTACATCAAATACAGCGAACCGAAGCTGAAACCGCTGATGAAGAGCAGAGTCGAAGAAGGAAAAAATCAGGACTTCAGAGACATGGACCTGATGCTGTTCGACAAAGTCATAGCATTTGATCATTACAGACAGAAGCTTCTGTTGATAGCAGGCGTGATGACCAACGATATCGAAACGTCATATGAAGCAGCACAAAATACGCTCAGGGAAATGGCAGATCTGATAAAGACCGGCGAAAAAGAAGTATTCAAGCCGCTGGAGCTAAAGACAGAGATAACGCCGCACTTTTCTGAAAAACAGTACTGCGAAATGGTCGAAAAAGCCAAAGATTACATACGCGAAGGCGATATCTTCCAGGTAGTGCTTTCCAACCCGATGAGAGCCGAAGCAGAAGGAAGCCTGTTCGACACATACAGAGTGCTGAGGACAGAGAACCCGTCGCCGTACATGTTTTACTTCTCGAGCGACGACATAGAGCTTTCGGGAGCATCGCCTGAGACCCTTGCAAAGCTCGAAAACGGCAAGATCAGCACTTTCCCGCTTGCAGGCACGAGACCTAGAGGAAAGGATGATGAGGAGGACAAAGCACTGGAAGCAGAACTGCTGAAAGATGAAAAGGAACTCGCAGAACACAACATGCTGGTCGACCTCGGCAGGAACGATATCGGCAAAGTGAGCGAGATAGGCAGCGTCAAGGTAGAAGAGTACCTTTCGATAGAGAGATTCTCGCACGTGATGCATATAGGCTCGACCGTGACGGGAAATATCAGAGCAGACAAGGACGCAGTCGATGCAGTGGATGCGATACTCCCTGCAGGGACTCTGTCAGGTGCACCGAAATTCAGAGCGTGCCAGATCATAGAAGAACTGGAAAACGACAAGCGCGGCGTATACGGCGGAGCGATCGGATATCTGGACTTTACAGGAAATATGGACACGTGCATAGCAATAAGGCTGGTGTACAAGAAAAACGGCAGGATCTGCATACGATCAGGTGCGGGAGTGGTCGCAGACAGCGTGCCTGAAAATGAGTTCAGAGAATGCATAAACAAGGCGAAAGCCGTTGTGACAGCTATAGGCATGGCAAAGGAGGGCATCTGATGATTTTACTTATAGACAACTACGACAGTTTTTCGTACAATCTTTATCAGCTGATAGGGTCTGTCGAAAAAGATATAAAAGTGATAAGAAACGATGAATACACTATAGAGG
Source organism: Bacteroidaceae bacterium (assembly GCA_963619345.1). Classification (GTDB taxonomy): domain Bacteria; phylum Bacillota; class Clostridia; order Peptostreptococcales; family Anaerovoracaceae; genus Lentihominibacter. The sequence goes on along the minus strand of CAVEWO010000132.1, from coordinate 2,892 downwards.
AGATAGAAGCGATGGCACCGGAAGCGCTGATACTGTCGCCGGGACCGGGGAAGCCTGCAGATGCAGGCGTCTGCATAGACGCAGTGAAGTATTTTGCGGGAAAACTGCCGATGCTGGGTGTGTGCCTGGGGCATCAGGCGATATGCGAGGCGTTCGGTGGAACAGTTTCATATGCAAAGGAACTGATGCACGGCAAGCAGAGCAAGGTCTACCAGGGCGGCACGGGGAAGCTTTTCAGAGGTCTGGGACCTGAATTCAAAGCTGCGAGATACCATTCGCTGGCGGCTGAGGCGGAGAGCCTCCCTGCCGAGCTGAAGGTCGTGGCCGAGGCTGATGACGGCGAGATAATGGCGCTCGAACATGCGGAATATCCGATATTCGGAGTACAGTTCCATCCGGAATCGGTGATGACGCCGGATGGCAGAAAAATGATCGAAAATTTCATGGAGGTGGTAAGAAATGATTAAAGAGGCAATACTGAAGCTTGCAAAAAAAGAGGATCTGACATACGAGATGGCGGAAGCCGTGATGAATGAAATAATGAGCGGAGAAGCGACGCCGGTACAGATGTCGGCATATCTGACAGCTCTTTCTATAAAAGGCGAAACGATAGATGAGATAACAGCGTCAGCGGCAGGAATGAGAGCGCACTGCATAAAGCTGCTGCACAATATGGATGTGCTGGAGATCGTTGGAACAGGCGGCGACGGATCAAATTCCTTCAATATTTCGACGACTTCATCGCTTGTGATCGCCGCAGCAGGCGTTCCGGTCGCAAAGCACGGCAACAGAGCTGCATCTTCAAAATCAGGTGCGGCAGACGTGCTGGAAGCACTCGGCGTAAACATTTCCATACCGCCTGAAAAAAGCGCACAGCTGCTGAAAAACATCAGTATATGCTTCCTGTTCGCGCAGAATTACCACGTTGCGATGAAATACGTCGCACCGATAAGAAAAGAGCTGGGCATCAGGACCGTGTTCAACATCCTCGGGCCGCTCAGCAACCCGGCAGGGGCGAATATGGAACTCATGGGAGTTTACGATGAGTCGCTGGTAGAACCGCTGGCACAGGTAATGGCAAAGCTCGGAGTTTCGAGAGGCATGGTCGTTTACGGAAAGGACAGCCTCGACGAAATCTCGATGTGCGCACCGACTGTGGTATGCGAGATAAAGGACGGCTGGTTCCAGTCGTACGAGCTGACGCCTGAACAGTTCGGCTATGAACGATGCAGCAAAAGCGAGCTTACGGGAGGATCACCGCAGGAAAACGCGGAGATCACCAAGGCTATCCTCGAGGGCAGAGAAAAAGGCGCAAAGCGGCAGGCAGTATGCCTGAACGCAGGTGCAGCGCTTTACATAACAGGCAAAGCAGAGACGATCGAACAGGGCGTAAGGATGGCGGAATCGCTGATAGACGATGGATCGGCGCTGAGAAAGCTCGAAGAATTCATAACTGAAAGCAACCGATAGATATAGATGGATAAAGAACACAGTCAAAAGGAAGGGGAAAAATGGCAGGAGCTTCTGATATACTGCTGGAGATCGCAGCAAAAACGAGAGAACGTATAGAAGAAAAACAGAAGGAAAAGCCGCTCGCGCAGATCAGAGCTGAAGCGGAGAAGATAAGGGCGGAAGAGCTTGCGGCAGCCGGCGTGAATCCGGATGCCGCAGGCGCAGCTGACGCGGGAGCCGGAAAACCTGCGGCACACAGAAAATCATTCCTTGAAGCGCTGAAAAAGCCGGGCATGTCGTACATCTGCGAAGTGAAAAAGGCTTCGCCGTCAAAAGGACTGATAGCTGAGGATTTTCCGTATCTTGAGATAGCGAAGGAATATGAGGCGGCAGGCGCGTCAGCGATATCGTGCCTGACGGAACCGTTTTATTTCAAGGGCAGCGACAGATATCTCAGGGAGATTACCGATAAAGTCGGCATACCGGTGCTGCGTAAGGATTTCACGGTCAGTGAATACATGATATATGAGGCGAAGATACTGGGAGCGTCGGCGGTGCTGCTGATATGCAGCCTGCTGGACGATGTACAGCTGAAAGGCTATATGCAGGTCGCGAAAAGCCTGGGAATGGATGCGCTCGTAGAGGCGCACGACAGCGACGAGGTGCTCAGAGCGATAGCTGCCGGCGCGGAGATCATAGGCGTGAACAACAGGGATCTGAGAACTTTCAAGGTCGACATGGGTAACAGCATCGCACTCAGGGCTCTCGCTCCGGCTGATACAGTATTTGTGTCGGAGAGCGGGATCAGAACAGCCGAGGATATCGGCCGCCTTCGGGACAATTATGTCGATGCGGTGCTGATCGGCGAAACGCTGATGAGGCGCGAGGATAAAAAGGCAGCGCTGGAGGAGCTGAACGGAGGCCCGGTGATCCCGGAGGCAGGTTCAGGGCGTCCCAAAATCAAGATATGCGGTCTGAGCAGACCGGAAGATATCAAGTATGTGAATGCGGCAAAGCCCGATTATGCGGGATTCGTGATAGACTACCCGAAGAGCCGCAGGAGCGTTACGCCTGAGCAGCTCAGAGAGCTCGTGAAACAGCTCGACGATGATATAACACCTGTAGGCGTGTTCGTAGATGCCGGCGAAGAGCTGGCTGCAGACCTTTACAATTCAGGGATCGTAAAGATCATACAGCTGCACGGAAACGAGGATGACGAGTACATAAAACGACTGAGAGTCCTGATCGGTACAGGCGCCGGAACAGGCAGCGGCGGCAATGATGTCAGGATCGTCAAGGCATTCAGGGTGAGGGTTCCTGAAGATCTCGAAAAAGCGCAGGAAAGCGCTGCAGACATGGTGCTTCTGGATCAGGGAAAAGGCGAAGGGCGTTCGTTCGACTGGTCGATCGTTCGAGAAAACAGGGACAAGCTGCAGAGAC
>CAVEWO010000131.1:0-5219 GCA_963619345.1 Bacteroidaceae bacterium | reverse complement strand
TCAGCTACACGCATATAGTCCGGTTCCACCTGATTATATGCGAGTCCGCCTTTTTCGGCATAGATCTTAGCGCCCAGTCTCGCGACCGCGACCGCATCCTGATATTTTATATCTGCAGCGACCGTCTCTGTTCCTTCCGGTCGAATCTCCGCCATCTTTTCCGCATATGCATCCGTCGCATCGCCCATCAGTAATATCCTATCGTACTCCTGCGCTTTCTGCAAAAACTCGTCGAGCATGTATGGACCTGCTTTTATCTTCTCAACAGGCCAGCCGTTTTCGAGAAAATATCCCCCGGCATACACCTGGCTCCGTCTCGCATCGAGCATCGGACACACGAGCACATTTTCTCCCGCCTTTCCCGCTGCATTCATAGCCAGCGCCTCAAGACTCGATACCGTCACGCACGGAGTCCCCAGCACCTGAGAAAGCGCTCTTGCAGAAGACACGCCTATCCTTATGCCCGTGAACGACCCCGGCCCGCATGAGACCGCTATCACATCGATATCCTTCAGCGCCACTCCGCTCTCACGGAGTATGCTCTCAATCTGAGGCATTAGATTCTGCAGATGTGAAAACCTGTCCGTGCCCTTTACATATCCGAGCACTCTGTCATCATCTATGAGCGCCGCTGATGCGAACGCGCCTGTCGTTTCTATTCCTAAAACATACATCTGTATATACGCTCTCCTTCTTTTTCTCCGTACTCGATCTCTATTCGTACGGCATCGTCGGGTATGATCTCTTCTATCAAATCAGCCCATTCTATCACGCACACGCCCTCACCGAAAAAGTACTCCTCGTACCCGATCTCGTACATTTCGTCCACGTCTCCGATTCTGTACACATCAAAGTGATACAACGGTAGTCTGCCACTGTCGTACTGCTTGACGATATTGAACGTAGGACTCGTGATCATGTCTGTCACGCCGAGCCCTGCGGCGATGGCTTTCGTCAGTGCCGTCTTGCCCGTTCCCAGATCTCCGATCAGCGCGACTATGCTTCCTGCGGTCAGCCTTTCGCAAAGCTTTTCCCCGAAATTTTTCGTTTCTTCTTCGTTTTTTATTACGATTTTTTTCTCTTCCATAACCTATGTAGTATACCACAGAAACCGCGTAATATAAAGTTCACGCGAATTTTCCGCAAATAAAAACGTGCATGGGACACAGGTCATTCGCTGTGCCATGCACGTCTTCACGTTATCAGTATATAAAGCTCTGCACGCAGTGGAGCTGACGCGTGCAGACGCACATATCGCGTTCCGTTTTCCTGCCGCTATGCTGTCCTGTGCAGGAATCCTGATATCCTCTTATACAGCAGGAATGTGACTACCGAGTTGATCCCTGCTTTTATCGCATTGAATCCTGCAATGAACGGCATGAGGCTCCACACGACGCTTCTCGAAACTCCCATGAACAGCGGAGTGATGATCATGTTCGCGCCTATCATCACGAGCGTCATAGCCGCAACTCCGCATAGCAGTGCGATAACCGCGCCTTTTCTCGTCTTGTTGTACTTGTATATGAGTCCTGCAGCAAGAACCAGCGCACTTGTAGATATCACGTGCATGATTATGCCGTAAAGCCCGCTTGCTGCACTTACTGTCACGCCCTGTATCACCGACGTCACGACTGTCAGGAGTATTCCCGCCAGTGGACCGAACGCAAATGTTCCGATCAGTATGGAAATATCTGCAGGATCATATTCCAGGAAAGCCACAGCCGGGAATATAGGGAAGTGTATGAAATATACAAGTACTATCGATATAGCGACCAGCATGCCCATCTTTGCCAGTCTCACGGTCTTCTCCCTGCTCGTCATCTTGTGCTCGCCCAATGTGTTATTTTCAATGTTTTTCTGAATCATCAGAAATCCTCCTTTAAAATTAGTGTTGATTTGACTTGATCTGTCAGGTTTTCATCTCAGACTGCAGTTTTATCTGCAAATAAAAATCCCGGAATACCGTTTATTCCAGGACTAAAAATACTCATGAAAATATAAACAAAAAGTATCTTCGTTTCTTCCATCCGGACTGTAACCGTCGGTACAGGATTCACACCTGTTCGGCCTATCGCTAGGTTCGCGGACTCATGATCTCGGAAATGTCACTGTGATCAAACACCGCCGGTGAGGAATTTCACCTCGCCCTGAAACAGATTTTTAAATGTTATTTGCAAATCTATTATAGATTCATATCCCCGAGTTTGTCAACATCAAATTGCCTTTTACCACCGGCCGGCAGTACACCGGAACAGTCACGACTGTATGCGCGCGGCGGATGCACGGTGTCTTTTTTTTAAAACTTTAAGTTTTTTTCACCTTAACATCATTGAAATTTTATATCTTTAGGAATAATATAATGTCAGAAGACCGGCTCCGATCTGTATATGTTCCTGCCGGTCTTACTCATAAAAAGAACCGAGGCGATCTATAATGAAATTCGATTTGCACTGTCACACAAAAGAGGGTTCTCTAGATTCGAGAGTTCCCGTAAGTGAATTCGTTTACAAATTCATGGCTCTCGGATATGACGGTTTCATGATCTCCGATCACAACAGCTACAAAGGCTGCAAAGCATGGGATTCCATGAAAAAAGATTCCCGCTACAGGGATTTCTGCGTTATCCGCGGGATCGAATACGATACAAAGGACGCAGGGCACATACTCGTCATCATGCCCGATGACGTATACCTGCCGATTTTCAAGATACGCGGCATGCGCTGCAGCAAGCTGATAAAGATCGTTCATATTTTCGGAGGCATACTCGGCCCTGCACATCCGTTCGGCGTTGCCAGCTCAAGCGCGATGGGATTCAAAAACATGGATATGCGTCTGGTAAAGAAATTCGACTTCATCGAAACGTTCAACACGTGCGAATCCAGAACCTCCAATCGCAGAGCCGAGATTCTTGCCGAAGAATACGGACTGCCGACATTCGCCGGCTCGGATGCTCACGTCACAGAATATATCGGGATGGCATGCACTGAGGTCGACGCTGACATACGCTGCAACAACGATCTGATAACTGCAGTGAAAAACGGCACACCGATAAAAGCTTACGGTACGGAACGAGGCGAAACCAAAAAAGGCAAGAGAAAGGAGCACTGGATCGGCATCCTGGGATTTAAAATATACAACAGAGGCATAGGCAAGATCATCTATCCTTACAGGAGACTCAGACACCACAGAGCACTGCTGCCCGTCGCCAGACCGTTTGCATTAAAGCGCCGCCGTTTCCGCAGGGAAGAGCGCATAAGGAAACGAGAACTCAAAAAAACACAAAGATCAGAGTCACGTCTGCGCAAGCGTCATTGAACCATGCCAGCAGTGAATGCCGCATGGTCAGAGCAGTCAAAAAACGAAAATAAAAACGTCCGGATAAGACCGCACCTGCTGCGATTTTACTCCGGACATTTTATCTTTCTGAAACAAGTATTCTCTCAGCCTCGCTCTCTACATCGACTGTCGGCGTGAATTCCTGTACATCATGCTCGTATTCATCATCTATATATTCCGACGTCATGATAAAGTCAGCCGTAGCTCTGTTTGTAGCAACCGGTATGTCATAAACGACTGCGATCCTCAGCAGCGCTCTCACGTCAGGATCATGCGGCAGCGCCTCAAGCGGATCCCAGAAAAATATCAGCATGTCGATCTCACCTTCTGCCACTCTTGCACCGATCTGCTGGTCTCCTCCGAGCGGACCGCTCTTGTATGCCTTGATCTCCAGCCCCGTAGCATTTGCGATAAGCGTTGCAGTTGTTCCTGTGCCGCACAATGTGTGCTCGCTGAGTTTCTCCCTGTTCTGTATGCACCATGTCACAAGACTCTCCTTCTGATGGTCATGTGCAACAAGTGCGATATTCTTTTTCTTTTTCATAGTTTCTTTCGTCATACATACTCCTCCTTTTCCTATTACTTATCTTCTTACACGTTCATTATACTCATTCGCTTGCAAAAACACTATGATTTTGCAGATTTTCTCACATAAATTTAACATTCTCCCTACTCTGCTAAAACATCGTCTAGCGTCACACGGATTGAAGGCGTGATGATACCAGAAAAATAACAGCTGCTGCAGTCATCATCACGAACCGATGAATGATATGCAGCAGCTGTTTCTCTGATTTTATATTCTGCAGCTCTGGTGTCCTGCAGTTTTTCATTATCGTACTTCAGCGCTTATCTAACCTTATTTCACGCTGTTCCCAACGGCTTCAGGCATCTCTGAAACCTTGATGACGCCTTTGTGTCTGATCTCTTTCTTGTCGAGATCCCTGAGCCCTTCCGGTACTCTCACGCCTGTCCTTTCGGCAAGAGCTCTGACATATTCGAATCCGTTTTCCTCATCGCCGAGTCCGATGGAATGTGCCACGCTGTCCGCAAACTTGTACGCACTGGCTGTCGAAGCTATGAGCGCAGGCGTCTTGTCTCCTGTTTCCTTTACATAATCCTCATAAACCTTGTATGCCACAGCCGTATGAGTGTCCATCAGGTAGCCGTGTTCGCTGTACAACCTGCCAACAGCGTCGTTCGTCTCCTCGACATTCGCGCATCCGCCGTAGAAATCCTTCATGCCGTTTCTGATAGTCTCGCTGACCTCGTACTTTTTCTTCGTGTCGAGTGCTTCCATCAGCGATCTGATCTCGTCGCCGTCGTTTCCTGCCAGGTGATAGAGCAGTCTTTCGAGGTTGCTGGAGATCAGTATATCCATCGACGGTGAATTCGTCAAGTAGAACTCTCTGTTGATATCATAAACGCCTGTATTGAAAAAGTCAGTCAGCACGTTATTTTCATTTGATGCGCAGATAAATCTGTTCACAGGGATGCCCATTTTGCCTGCATAGTATGCAGCCAGGATATTTCCGAAGTTTCCTGTAGGTACCACAATGTTGATCTTGTCGCCGTCGCTGATCACTCCGCGCTCCACGAGCTTTGCATATCCGTAAACGTAGTATGCCACCTGAGGTATCAGACGGCCGATGTTGATGGAGTTCGCTGAGGAAAGCTTGCAGCCGTGCTCTGCCAGCTTCTTTGCAAAGTCCGCATCGTTGAATATTTTCTTGACGCCTGTCTGCGCGTCGTCAAAGTTTCCTTCTATCGCAAAGACGTGAGTGTTCGCGCCTTCCTGTGTGATCATCTGCCTTTCCTGAACTTCGCTCACGCCCTGGTTAGGGAAGAATACGATTATCTCAGTTCCCGGAACATCTGCAAAACCC
>CAVEWO010000130.1:0-5222 GCA_963619345.1 Bacteroidaceae bacterium | reverse complement strand
CGTTAAATATGCAGTGCAGAACGGGATGTATACAGGGCAGACAATACCTCTTATGGAAAACGTGTTTCATCTCACATTTGTTCAGAACCGCGGAGCGGCTTTCAGCATGTGGGAACAGCAGTGGATCATACTGGTCGCGCTTCCTGCTGTCGTACTGACTGCAGGGCTTGTCGCGATGTGGATGAAGAGGCTGAAATGGAGCAGGCTGATGCTGACGTCAGTCGCATTCATATGCGGCGGAGGCATAGGAAATCTGATAGACAGGATCGTGCACGGATATGTAGTTGATATGTTTGACTGCAGGTTTATACCGGGGATCGATTTTCCGGTGTTCAATGTAGCTGATATCTTCATATGTGTGGGATGCGGACTGCTGCTTCTGAATGTCATTTTTCTGGAAGGAAAGAGGGCTGAGAAATGAGCATAATAGAAAATGAAAACCGGAAAGATGAACAGCAGAAGGTAGAACTCAAGGTCACTGAAGAAGTGAGCGGAAAACGTCTCGATGCAGTACTGGCAGGAATGCTGCCCAAGTATTCGCGAAGCTTTATACAGAAGCTGTTCGAAAACGGAAGCATTACTGTCGGTGGTGATCCGTGCAGTGAAAAGAAGCGCAAGGCTGTCACAGGCGACATCGTGGAAATAACGATACCTCAGCCGGAGCGGCTTGAAGTAGAGGCTGAAGATATCCCGCTCGATATAGTGTATGAAGATGAGGAGCTGCTTGTTGTGGATAAACCCGCAGGTATGGTGGTGCATCCGGCCCCGGGAAATCATTCGGGAACACTGGTGAATGCGCTGATGTATCACTGCGGCGATGCGCTTTCATCGATAAACGGAGTGATCCGTCCGGGAATAGTCCACAGGATAGATAAGGATACGAGCGGTCTTCTGATGGTCGCAAAGACTGACAGAGCTCACAATGCGCTGTCAGTTCAGCTCGCAGAGCATTCGATAACGAGAAGGTACAAAGCGATAGTGTACAGCAATATAAAGGAAGATGAAGGGACTGTAGACAAGCCGATCGGGCGCGATCCCGGAAACCGGCTTAGGAATGCTGTTGTGTACACGAATTCAAAAAATGCGGTGACACATTACCGTGTGATTGAGAGATTCGGCGGCTTTACACTGGTGGAAGCGGTGCTCGAGACCGGAAGAACTCACCAGATCAGAGTGCATATGGCGTATATCAGACACCCTCTGCTCGGTGATGCGCTTTATGGCCCGGCAAAGAACAGGTACGGTGCAAAGCGCCAGATGCTGCATGCCGGAGTCCTCGGATTTGAGCATCCTGTTACGGGTGAATACATGGAATTCAACAGTCCGCTGCCTCAGGATTTTGGAGATGTGCTGGCGAAACTGAGGAAATGACGGCAGATATATGTGAAAAGGAGATAAAAATGTCAAAGACAGTATTCAAACCGGGTACCATGCTCAACCCTGTGCCGGCTGTGATGGTATCATGCGGCGACGATACAGCGAACAATATAATCACGATAGCGTGGACAGGGATCATAAACTCGGATCCGCCTATAACGTATGTGTCTGTGAGAAAATCCAGGTATTCACACGATATAATAGAAAGAACAGGTGAATTCGTGATAAACCTGACTACGGAAAGGCTGGTTTTTGCAGCTGATTACTGCGGGGTCAGGTCCGGTCGTGATGTGGATAAATTCAAAGAAATGAAGCTGACTGCTGCGGAGAGCAAAGAGGTAAGCTGTCCGTCGATAGAGGAATCACCGGTGAATATAGAGTGCAGAGTTATTGAGATGAAGGAATATCCTACACATGATATGTTTATTGCGGAGATAGTCAGCGTCTCGGTGGATGACAGCCTTATGGATGAAAACGGAAGACTGTGCCTTGATGAGGCGGGACTGGCGGCATACAGCCACGGGCACTACTTTGCACTTGAAAAAAAGGAGATCGGCCGTTTCGGGTACTCGGTGATGAAGCCGAAGACGCGAAAGCGTATAGAAGCTGAGAAACGCAGAAACTCCGGCAGGAAGCGACGAAGAAGATGAGGTTCGGTACTTGATTAGTCCCTGGCTCGCACCTGACTGTCAACCTGAAAATCAGATTTCAGTTGCTGAAGACAGTCTTCGCATACGTGGCCGGTTTTGAATGTCAGCATATCGCCGTAGATGCAGCCGCATAATGTACAAGACTTTTTCATAGTGCGTCCTCCTTTCTTAAGAGAGTGGAACCTTGCGTAACTTCGTCGCTCTATCTTGCCGGAGCTGTAGTTAGAGTTTATTTAAACTGCACCTGAAAAGCAAGCATAACTTGATGTGAATGTAATATACACGCGGTTTGATGTAATGTTTCGGACACGGAGGATCATAGCGGGCTGATCCGGATAATAATGTATGCTGTCATTTGGTGTTTTAAGATCGCATAGAAGGAGCGTTTTGATCATGTATGACAAATTTGTTTTAAGAAACCTTGAAGAAGGGATCATCAGAGGATATTCATGGAGCCTGGAAGACCCCAGCAAGGTCATATGCATTGTTCATGGAATAGGAGAATACGGGGGAAGATTCGACCGGGTGGCGGAAGCCTTTCGTAAGAAAAATATGGCAGTATGTGCGCTCGACCTGAGAGGGCACGGCGAGTCACTTGGCAAAAGAGGCGACTGTGCACCCAGAAACAGTGTGCTGGATGATGTGAGCGAGCTTTTGCGATATGCAGAAAAAAAGTATCCGGGCAAGCCGCTCGCCCTTTACGGTCACAGCATGGGCGGCAATATAGTACTCGACTACAGAGCCAGAGGTGAGATGAACGATCATCCGGCAGGGTATATCATATCTGCGCCATGGGTCAGACTCGTGCGACCGGTACCGGCGCTGCTTTACAAAGCAGTCAAGCTGCTTTCCAGGATCGCACCGTCATTTACGATCGGCTCTGACATCAATGAGGCGAATCTGGGTAACCCTGAAAAAGTCAAGCCTTTCAAGGATAATCCGATGGTGCACAACAGGATATCCGTGCTGTGTGCAGTTGACGGATTTGACAAGGGGATCGGATTTGAGGACGGTACCGCAGAAGACAACAGGCGTGCTGCGAATATACCGACGCTGCTCATGCACGGCAGCGAAGACAGGATCTGTGATGTGAACGGCAGCAGACGTATCGCGGAGAGACTTCAGGCTCAGGGCGATGATCTGACATACATCGAATGGGAAGGAATGTTCCATGAGATCCATAACGGCAATGAGACTAGCACAGGCGATGAAGTGATAGCCGAGATGGTCGGATGGGCGCAGGAACTGTGATGCGCCGGGACATTCGGGCAGTGCGCATGGGCAAGTAAAAGTGATCGGTAAAATACACGAAATCGGATAAATAGTAAAGACTGCGGCAGGGATATGCGCAGGACATAACCTGTGATGCAGTCTTTTTTCATGTATGACGGGCAAGACGACAGTCTGCGGTGAAGTCTACGCGAGACGCAGCTGCCGGCTGATCTTATTCCGGCAGTCCGGGATTAACATAAAGCGTACGGTTGTGCGTGAATATCACCATGCCGGGTTTCGCTCCGCCTGGCTTTTTCACGTATTTTATACGAGTATAGTCGACCGGAACGTTTTCTGAATCTGAGCCTTTGCTGTGAAAAGCAGCGATCGCAGCCGTTTCGAAAAGGTCATCTTCTGAGGCTTCTGTACCGTTGAGAAGCAATACAGTATGTGATCCAGGGATATCCTTCGTATGGAACCACAAGTCTGATGATGCGGCTTTTTTTGTTGTCAGCCAGTCATTCTCCTTGTTGCTGCGCCCGACGAGAACTGTCTTTCCGGAAGAGATAGTGTAACTGTACGGCTTTGGTCTGCTTTTTCCGGGCTGTTCACGTCTGCTCTTCTTATAGCGGATGAAGCCGGAATCTATGAGCTCCTGTTTGAGAAGGTCGATTTCCTCTATAGTTCTGGTGCGTTCGAGGTATGATGTGACGGATTCAAGATATTCTATTTCGCGCGATACCTCTTCAAGCTGTATTTTCTTTTCCTTTACAGCAGTCTTCGACTTGCCGTATTTTTTGTAAAAATTCTGCGCATTCTTGGCGGGCGAGTATTTAGGGTCGAGCGGTATTGTGACGGAGCTTCCGTCATAGTAGCTGATGACTTCTGCAGATCTGTCTCCCGGCTTCGGAACGTGCAGGTTTGCCATGAGAAGTTCACCGTAAAGCCTGTACTTTTCGGAGTTTTCGGCTTTGTAGAGATCCTCGTTAAGACGCTGGGTCTTGAGCCTTAGCTTGTCGAGATGCATTTTTGCAACACGCAGAAGATCGTTCGAGCGCTGTTTTATCGTGTTAGACGTTTCTCTGTGGCTGAAAAAGTAGGATGCAGCTTCGCTGAGCGTGCTGAAATCCAGTTTTTTGCAGGAACCTTCGAATGCGGAGAGTGACGTTATATGAAAATCCACAGGCTTGCCGCTGTCGTCCGTGTATACGACCGGTGACGTTTTGCTGCTGTCTATCGAATCTATTATTTCTCGCAGCTTCATGTAGCATGAATGAGAGTCACCTGAGGCTGCTATCGTCTCAGCGAGCGCAGGAGAAACCCCTTGTATCCCGGAAAGCACGCTTTGTTCTGGCTGTGACTGCCCGGCTGTGAGACGTTTCATGTCGGACTCTGTGATTTCGAGAAACGGCGTCTTTTCCTGAGCCGGCGGATACTGATAGAGCTTGCCCGGCAGCACCTGTCTGGCTCTGTTGACATCTATCGATACATGCTTGATGCTGTCTATTATTTTGCCGCTCGCCATATCGATCAGAAGTACATTGCTGTGTTTCCCCATTATTTCTATTATCAGCTTCTTGTTGACGGAAAATCCGAGATCATTGACCGTTTCCATCAGTATTTCGATGATGCGGTCGTTCTGGTACTGCAGGATATCGGTTATCCTGGCGGCGCTCAGATGCTTTCTGAGTACCATGCAGAAAACAGGTGGATTTACAGGGTTTTCGGGAGTTTTGTCTATCAGATATGCGGCGGAGTGGTTGCCTGCCGATGAGATAAAAAGCCGCTGTTTTCCTTGTTTCGTATGTATTATGAATAAAAGCTGCTCGGGCTGGGGCTGATATATCTTTTCTATCTTGCCCATGGAGAGTCTGTCTCTGAATTCTTTTGCAGCTGCATATGTTACGATGCCGTCAAAGGACATATTTATTTCCTCCTTGTGGATTTCATGTTATACTGAATAATAATATCATAGATAGAAAA
>CAVEWO010000129.1:0-5227 GCA_963619345.1 Bacteroidaceae bacterium | reverse complement strand
CACTGAACGCCGGATGCCGGATCCGCTACAGTTCGCCGTTTACGAGATTTCCGTCGAATACGACTGCTTCCACCTTGATATCCCTGAGCTGATCGACCGGAGTCTCGAACGGATCCCTGTCGATCACGATAAGATTCGCGCGTTTGCCCTTTTCCAGCGAACCGATCTTATCCTGCCATCTCAGCTGTTTAGCGCCGTTGATGGTGTAGCCCTCTACCAGCACAGGCACTGAAAGTCTCGCCGACGCTTCAGGTCTCATGCTCTTAGGATACTTCTCAGGATCGAGCGGGAACTCAGGATCTATCCTCGTTGCAGCCACCTGCATACCGAAGAACGGATAAGCTCTGTGCATCTCGTAAGCCGTAACAACATCACTCGAAAAAGAGACCATCGCACCGCTGTCGATCATCTGATTGAACTGATACATCCTGCGCCATTTTTCCTCTGTGTAATAGTTCATCGCTTCTTCGCCGAAATATCCGCCTGACCAGTGGCAGCTCCAGTTGATATTGATGCCCAGCTCGGCAGGTCTTCCCATGTCCGAAGGATCCACTACCTCGCAGTGCGCGAATATCGGCTGGCATACCCACGGCTCGCCGTTTTCCGCAGCGATCTTCTGCGCCGCCTCGACAGCCTCGCATCCGACTCTGAACGCCCTGTCGCCTACCATATGTATATGCAGATCGAGGCCTTCCTTGTTGCAGAGCACGAAGCACTTTGTCAGCTCGTCTTTTTCCATCATGATCTCGCCGTAATTGCCGGGATCGTGTATATGTTCATGCAAAGATGCGGAGTTTCCGCTCTCGTTGGTTCCGTCGAGGAAGAGCTTCATCGTGTTGAACTTTATGTGTTCTGTCGAGTAAAGCTTCTTATATTCTCTCATCTTGGCGATCTTCTCAGGAAGATCTTCGTATGTCCAGAAGCGAACGGCTGCATCATAGTAAAGGTGCAGTTTTCCTGCCTGATCCATCTCGTATACGGTCTGGATCTGTCGGTCCGTCTCGATCAGAGCATCGAACAGAGCCGTGATGCCGCTTTCTCTCATCAGATCGAAGAACGGTTTCATCGTATCTTCAGTCAGCTCTTCCGGCGGTCTCCAGCCGACAGCATCATACATATTATCTATAAAGTGTCTCCATGCCAGTTCCTTGATCCAGCCTGTAGGCTCTCCGTTCTCGTCTCTTACAAATATCTCGAGCTTGCTCGGATCCGGAGTGTCCTTGTCAACTCCCATCAGTTCCAGCATCCTGCTGTTGACCCAGCAGAGATGTTCGCCGAAATCCTGGCAGAGCACCGGTCTGTCAGATACGACAGCGTCGAGCATTGCCTTGTTTGGTCCGTTTTCATCGAACATAGATGTCGGATAATATTCGAAATATATGAACGGCATCTCTTCTTTCGGATGCGCCTCTATATACTGTTTTACAAATGCCAGCAGCTCTTCCGGATCTTCCGTCCACGGAAGTCTGACATGCCACGAGCTTGCCGAGCACATTCCCGGATGGATATGGCTGTCTATGATCCCCGGCAGGATCGTCTTCCCTGCAAGATCATGTACCTGGATATCCGTATGCTGTGAGCATCCGCATCCCGCACCGGCCATGTACTCCTCTGCACCCTTGCTGTCACCGGCATAGATGATATCACGGCCGTCCGTTACAAGAACCTCCGCAGTACCGTCGCCTGCCGACGTGTAAATCTTTGCGTTTTTATAAATATGCATTTTAACACCACCTCTTGGCTTTTGATTTTAATGTCTGTGTTTTGCCTAAGCTTTCTCAGCAGACAGGATCCGGCATGCCTGCCGGATCTGTCTCTGGTTTCTTATATAGCGATCGTTATTCGATGTCCATCTCCGGCGGCAGCTGTCTGAAGCCTTTTGTCTTGACCCCCAGAATGACAATGCCTATTGCCAGCCATATGATACCGATGACTTTTGCTGTTGCCGCCATGTTGAACCACAGGTATACACACACTGCTGTCGCTATCAGCGGCAGTACCGCATAGTTGAATATCGCTTTGCCGCCGCGCTCTCCCTTTTTTCTGAGGAAAAGCACAGGAACTGAAATGTTTACGAGGATAAATCCTGTTATTGCGCCGAAGCTTACGAGCTCAACTCCTCCCAGGATGTTGTCTGTAAAGAATATAGCTATGAGTCCTACACATCCTACGATCATAAGATTGTAAACAGGCACTCCTTTTTTGCTCATGTGTCCGAAGAACTTCTTCGGCAGGATATTGTCGCGTCCCATATTGTACATGATACGGATAACCGCCGCCTGTCCGGATAACGCACATGCAACGCTTCCGATGTTATCTACCACCAGAAACATGATGTCCATATGAGGTATCATCGATATCCTCGAAAGAAGTTCGAATATCCCAGAGTTAGGATCATCGAAATGCTGATATCCTACCGGCCACATAGCCTGAGCTATGTAGGCGATCAGTGTGAAAATGAGTCCGGCACCCAGGCATACCATTACGATAGCCTTCGGGATATCCTTCTTCGGATTCTTTGCTTCTTCTGATAAAGTAGAAACTGCGTCGAAGCCCAGAAACGAAACGCAGAGGATGGCAGCCGGATAAAGTACAAGTCTCAGTTCGAAGACTTCCGGATTATAAAATGCAGTACCGTCGATAAGTCCGTTAGATGTTCCGTCTATACCGCCCTTTGCAATAGTTATGATTCCCACTACGACGAAAAGTGCCATCATCAGAAGCTGTGCAGCTACTATGATTGTATCTACCTTCGCAGCTACGCTGATGCCCAGCGCATTTACCACGAACAGCAGTGCTACGAGTATTACTACCCATGCCCACGCCGGAACTGCCGGAACGTATGTCTCCATGTAGACAGCTACACACAGGATACAGATCATCGGCAGAAGCAGATAATCCAGCAGCATTACCCAGCCTGCTGCAAATCCGATATGCGGATTGAGCGACTGCTGTACGTACACGTAAGCTGATCCTGATTTCTGGAATTCACGCGACATGTTCGCATAGCTGAATGCCGTGAAGAACATTGCTATGGCCGTAATAACAAAACATGTCGGATACATTCCCTCGGACGCAACTGACAGCGGACCGTAATAGTTGAATACTACAGTCGGCGCCATGTACGCCAGACCGAATATGATCAGCGAACCAAGTCCCAGGACCTTTTTGAATTCACCATTTTGTTGTTGCGATTTTTCACTACTCATTATTTCGCACCTCCCAGTAATTTTGTTGTTTTCAGAATACACTGTAAGATGCTGTGAAACAATGCCGGATCATTGACGTTTTTGTGCGATATTACACGAAAACGTCAATGTTTGTCGGCCATTTTGAGATTAGAATGATGTATTTGAGTTTTTGCCCGCAGCTAGAGATTCAAGTCCGGAGGCAGCTGTCTGAAGCCTTTTGTCTTGACAGCAAGCACGATTATCCCGATAGCGAGCCATGAAAATCCGACTATCTTCGCGATTGCTGTCAGGTTGAGCCACAAGTACACGCATACTGCTGCTGCGATCGCAGGTATGATCAGATATTTCACGACTGCCGCGCCAGATCTTTCCTTGTCCTTTACCCAGAATCTCACGATAACGCAGATGTTCGTCAGGATGAATCCCATGATAGCACCGAAGCTTACCAGCGACATCGCATTCATCAGGCTGTCCTGGAAAATGATAGCTGCCAGCCCCACTACTGCTGTCAGAAGTATGTTTTTCACAGGAGTCTGGAACTTAGGATGTACATATCCGAAGAATTTCTTAGGAAGAAATCCGTCTCTTCCCATTCCCAGCAGTATTCTTGATGTCGCTCCCTGCCCTGCTATGCAGCATCCGATCGATGCGAGAGTGTTTATCAGGATAAATATCGTGTTCATCCAGCCTATGCCGATATGTACATTGTATTCAGTGATAGCTGTGTTCGGATCCTGTATCGAACCTGCTTCATACGGCCAGCCGCAGTTCATGAAATATGCTACGAGGAAGAACTCTATCGCTGCGCCTACGCAGATCATTATAACTGCTCTAGGCATGTTCTTTTCGGGATTTATCGTCTCTTCAGAGAACGTAGTTACCGAATCGAACCCTACGAATACGATAGCCATGATCGCTGCACCTGTCATGAGAGGTCCCAGCTCGAATGTATCGGCATTGAAGATCGCTTCCGGATAGATGAGCGTTCCTGATCCGCCTCCTCCGAGGACGAACTTGATGATAAATATCACAGTAACGACAAGTGCGAGGATAGGAGCAATAACATTGATGTTGTTCACTATCGACGCTACGCCGACACCGACACAGTTGCACACTGCAACAAATACTACCGCGATTATTATCCATGCCCATACAGGCACTGCAGGTATCATGATATTCAGGTACAGTCCGCATCCCAGATAACAGGTCATCGGCAGCAGGAAGTAATCGAGCATCAGCCCCCATCCTGCAATGAATCCCAGCTTAGGCCCTATCGATCTGCTCACATAACTGTAGACCGATCCTGCAACCGGGTATTTCCTGCACATCTTTGCATAGCTCAGTGCAGTCAGCGTCATCGCTACGCCTGCAACTATGAGCACCAGCGGGAAATGTCCATTTGTAAGGACATTGATGATCCCGTAGTACATCAGCACACATGCCGGACAGAGATATGCCAGTCCCTGACATACAAGCGTCGGCAGCTTGAGTACACGTTTCAGTTCTGTTCTTTCAGCTGTTTTTTCACTATTCATAGCTTCCATAAAAAACCTCCTGCTACAATATATTTATGAATAAATTCCGCTCCCGATAGTTGCGATGCATCAGACAGTGATGTGCACATCCGTCCGCCGCATCACTTTCGAGGCTGTTTTTCATACACGACTTTGCCTTTGAAAAGCGTCTTCTCAACTTCGGCAGCGTATATCCTGTCTGCCGGAGTATTTTCAAGGTCTGTATCCATTATCACAAGGTCTGCTGATTTTCCGGGTTCTATGCTTCCGGTCAGATCGTCCAGGAACATCTGATATGCTCCTCCGAGGGTTATTGCTTTTACCGCTTCTTGCAAAGCTGCAGGCTTCTCGCTTCCCAGCACTTTTCCTTTGAATTTATCGTAGTCTGGTGCATCCGGGAACACCGTTCTCGTCATCGCGCACTGTATCTCGTGCATCGTGTCAGGCGGCGGCGTAACAGGGAAATCCGTGCCGAATGCTACTTTTACGCCTGCATCCAGGAAAGCTCTCAGCGGATATGAC
>CAVEWO010000128.1:0-5232 GCA_963619345.1 Bacteroidaceae bacterium | reverse complement strand
AGCTAGAACCATGCTAAATGAAATTAACCTTCCTAAATACTTTTGGGCTGATGCGGTTCAGATCGACATCGACCCCGCCCATAAAGTAATGCTGCGCAGGAACGACCGGGATCCATTCTTTCGTTATGTCATAACCCTCCTGCAGACACTTTTCGTAAATGTTCGGAAAACGTTTTTTTACATCGATGTCTTTTATCGGAAGAAGCGACAGCCAGACGTGCTCCGTGCCGTCTTTTTCCATCTGGTCGAATATCGCATGGGAAACGACGTCGCGTGGAAGCAGCTCGTCGATGAATCTGTTCCCGTTTTTATCGTAAAGCTGCGCACCCTCGCCTCTGACTGATTCTGAGATCAGGAACCTTCGCTCGTGCTGTTTCGAAAACAGTGTCGTGGGGTGTATCTGTATATAGCTGATGTTTTTCAGCGTGATGTCATGTTTGAGAGATATAGCCAGAGCATCCCCTGTCAGGTGTGAAAAATTGGTCGAATTGCTGTATATACCGCCTATGCCTCCGCATGCCCACATTACATCATCTGCAAACATGGCCTGGAGTTCGCCGTCGGCGTCAGACAGCAGTATGCCATCGCATGTGTTGCCTCGGCAGAGAATGTCGACCATTGTGGTGCCGGTAAGGACTGTTACATTGGTCAGTCTGCCGACCTGCGACAGGAGTTTGCGTGTGATCTCTTTTCCTGTGATATCGTCGTGGTAGAGTATCCTGTTAGTCGAATGAGCGCCTTCTCTGGTAAATGAAAGGCGACCGGAGTCGCTTTTGAATTCAACTCCGTAGTCGATAAGTTCCCGGATAACTCTTCGAGAGTTTTTTATCATGAAATCCACAGATTCCGCACAGTTTTCGTAGTGACCGGCACGCATGGTGTCTTCAAAAAAGCTGTCGTAGTCGTCATCGCTTTTCTGGACGCATATGCCTCCCTGAGCGAGGAACGAATCGCTTTCTTCAAGGTCACCTTTCGTTATCATCAGTATTTCCATATCACCGGGCAGATGCAGAGCGGTAAAGCAGCCGGCTACACCTGTTCCGACGATTATAACATCGTATTTGTTTTTCATGATATCTCAGACCTTCTTTCCATGCTACTCAGAAAGTTCCAGCATGCGCTGCATCGGAGCGTGAGCTCTTTCCATGAATCTTTCGTCCATGATAACTTCGGTGACTTCGTTTTCAAGGGCATCGATGACTTTGTCAAGAGAGATCTTTTTCATATTAGGGCATATCTGCATGTTTCCTGCAGTGTAGAATGTCTTACCCGGGTTTTTCTTTTTAAGCTGGTAGAAAACGCCCATCTCGGTGGATATGAGGAATTCTTTGTGATCGCTTTCTGTCGCATAGTTGATGATGCCAGATGTGCTACCTACATAATCTGCAAGCTCAGTGACTTCCGGACGGCATTCCGGGTGTACGAGCAGCAGAGCGTCCGGGCGAGCCTTTTTCGCTTCGATGACCTGTTCGCGGAGAAGATTATGATGCACATGACAGTATCCGTCATTGAAGATGAAGTTCTTTTCGGGAAGCTGATCGGCTATGTAATGCGCGAGGTTCTGGTCAGGTATGAAATAGATGTTCTTTTCCGGCAGAGCCCTGACGATCTTCAGCGCGTTTGATGATGTGACGCATACGTCGCTGTGCGCCTTCAGCTCAGCTGTGGAATTTACATAACAGACTACAGCCAGATCGTTGTATTTGGATCGTACTTCCTGAATCTTTTCCACGTCGGCCATGTGAGCCATAGGGCAGTCTGCATCAGCGGCCGGCATCAGCACTTTTTTCCCTGCGTTGAGTATCTTTGCGCTTTCACCCATGAAAGACACGCCGCAAAGCACGATGATGTCGGCATCGATCTTTGCAGCCATGTCGCTGAGATAGTATGAATCGCCTATATAGTCTGCGATGTCCTGAACTTCATCAGGAACGTAGTAGTGAGCCATGATGACTGCGTTTTTTTCTTTCTTTAAATCCTGTATCCTGCGGATCTTTTCATTCATGATATAAACTCCTTTGTCGGTATCCGCCGGCAGCAGTGTATCCTGCGGCACCGGATACCATGATAAGCTGTACGTCAAATTGTAATGAGTATAACATTTTACGGGGAAATAAACAAGACAAATGTCTTTAAAGGTGTCAAGACAATGAAAAGACCGATATTTATGCAAAACAGCTGCGTGCTTTGCAAAAACAGGTGCATGGATGGGCGAAAGATGATAAAATAGTAGAGAAGTTTTATACACGTTAATGTTTTGAACAAAAGGAGGCATCTTGTGTCAGTGGCACTAAGTCTTGTTCTTGTAGTTTTTTTTCTTTTGATGAATGCGTTTTTTGTAGTAGCCGAATTTTCTCTCGTCAGAGTGAGAAAGTCGCAGCTGCAGATAGCTGAGGAGGAGGGGAAAAGCGGAGCAAAAGCGGCACTTCTTGTTGCTAATAATGTAAATGCATATCTTTCGGCATGTCAGCTTGGTATAACGCTGGCTTCGCTTGCCCTCGGATGGCTGGGAGAGCCGGCTGTATCCGAGCTGATACGTCCGGCTGTAGCGATGCTGAATATACCCGAGTCGGCTGTTTCTGCGATAGCTGTAGCGGTGGGATTCGCACTGGTGACAGCACTTCATATAGTAGCCGGCGAGCTGATACCTAAATCACTTGCTATATTTTCAACGGATCGCTACGCGCGCTTTACGGCTCTGCCGCTAGTATGGTTCTACCGGATAACGGCACCGGTGATGTGGCTGTTCAACTCGGTCACGAACGGAGTCATGAAGCTGATGGGGCATGACGATCCTGCAGAACAGGAGGTATATACAGAGGAAGAGATCCAGCTGCTGATCGACGAGAGTACGAAAAGCGGTCTGATCGACCCTAAACAGAATGAGTTTGTGGACAATATATTTGAAATGTATAACAAGGACGTGTGTTCGATAATGACTCCTCGAACGGATATGGAGTGTTTTGATCTGAATCTTCCGTACAGTGAAAATCTTGAGATGATAAAAAGATGCAAATATACGAGATATCCCGCATGTCGCGGAGACAAGGATCACATAGAAGGCTTCATACATATAAAGGACCTTTACTGGAATGATGAAAAGATCAGCGGAACGAACTATGAGAACCTGCCCGTAAGAGAGATCATCGCAGTATCCGAAACGCTTCCGGTAGAGAGACTTCTTCAGATAATGCAGGACAAGGACTTGAAGTTCGTGCTTGCAGTGGATGAATACGGCGGCACGGCAGGCATCGTGACGTTTTCCGATGTGATGGAGCAGATCTTCGGAAGCCTGGATGATGAATACATACAGAATGAGGAGTCGGAGGTCGTGTTCCTGAGTTACGACAGCTTCCTGATAGACGGATCGCTCCCTGTGGCAGAACTGATAGAACTGATGGGCTTCGAGCCCGATAAGGCTGACGAATGCGAGACTGCGGCAGGCCTGCTCCTGAATATTTTTGACAAGATCCCGTCTGAAGGCGAGAATGTATCTGTCGAAGAGAAAAATATAAAAGTCACATTCACGGTTCTGGCAATGGACAGAAGACGTATAGACAGGATAGGCGTGAAAATCGAAAAGCATCAGGCAGAAGGCACCGGTGCGGTTTTTGAAGCAGGCGGGGATATAATGGAAAAGGGCGCAGATATGTAAGTCCCACATGCCGATATTTAAACGGCTTTGTGAATAAAAAAATGTTGCATAACGTCTTATAAAATAGTATAATAGCAACGTTATAGGCAAGCCGTTCTTAGGTTTACAAAGATTTCTGTAAAGTCAGGAGGTGAAACGGGAAATGGCACAGGTAATAGTAAGAGAAAACGAAAGCTTAGAAAGCGCTTTAAAGAGATTCAAGAGATCTTGCGCAAGAGACGGAGTTATGTCTGAGCTCAGAAAGAGAGAACATTACGAGAAACCAAGCGTAAAGAGAAAAAAGAAGTCTGAAGCTGCAAGAAAAAAGGCTAAGAAGTACTAGTTCGCAGACAGACCAGAATAAGAGGTGTTTTAATTGACCTTAAAAGAGAGACTTAACGCTGACTTTAAGGAAGCGATGAAGAACAAGCAGAAAGTCCGCAAGGACACTATAAGCTTTGTAAGAGCTGCTATAAAGCAGTTCGAAGTAGATAACAGGGAAGAAATCGACGATGCAGGTATTGCATCCATTTTAGCCAAACAGGTGAAAATGCGAAAAGACGCCCTCGCTGATTTTGAATCAGCCGGAAGAACGGACCTTATAGATGCTTATAACGCAGAAATCGAAGTTCTTACAGAGTACATGCCTAAACAGCTCAGTGCAGATGAGATCGCGGATATCGTGAAGGAGACTGCAGCAGCTATTGGTGTGGAACAGGGCAGCGGCAAAGCGTCCATGGGCAAGCTCATGGGAGCGACGATGCCTAAAGTCAAGGGAGTTGCAGACGGCAATGATGTAAAAGCTGCTGTGGAGCAGTTCCTTGGATAAACATACAACATATAGATAATGTTTGCCAGGCGGTGATGATATCAAAGAATATCATCACCGCTTTTTATATGTTTTTGGAATTTTCTTGGAATTTGCTGTTGTAATCACGCATTTTAAGATGGTATAATTTTTAACAGATCACAATATCGGATGACTGACCGATAGTGGCAGCATTTATATGGAATGATATTTATTATCTAATCATGACGCTTGAGAAAGGAAGGAAGATGAAGAAGGTTTTTTCATTGATATTGTCTTTCATGATCGCAGCGGCGATCGTGGTGCCGGCAATGACAACGGAAAGTGAAGCAGCTTTCAGCGCAAGAACTACTGTACCTGCATACGGTTCTGCCGCAGGTTCGGCATATTACTATACGAACAGCAATATATTCTACAGCTCCGGATACGGACCTAACCAGGTGAAGAGGAGCGACGGAAAGTATGTTACGGGAAACTGCACATGGTATGCATACGGCCGTGCAAGCGAGATACTGGGAAGAACCTTCAACTCGAATTTCCGCTGGGATGCGTCGAGCTGGTGGGATATAAATAAAAAAGGGAACTACTATCCTTACGGAAGCACTCCAAAGGTTGGCGCTATTGCGTGCTACAGCACGCATGTGGCGATCGTTGAAAAAGTCGTTAACGGTCAGCCGTATGTGTCAGAGTCGAGCTGGACTCTTTCATCATCAAGACCTGCGTCGGCATCGGATATCGTGTTCCATTACGGTACTCCGTGGAGCAGCAGTCTCAAGGGATACATATATAT
>CAVEWO010000127.1:0-5237 GCA_963619345.1 Bacteroidaceae bacterium | reverse complement strand
CACTATTTGCAATGGGTTTCGGAGTTTCTATGTTCTTCAACTGTCAAACTCGAGACTGTAACGTAAGACATAATGTCAATGCGAATGTTGTCGGGACAACAAAAATAGTCGTAATTTTATTTCTAAACTGTCCCGTAGCTGTCCGCAGGCCGGTTAAAGTGTGATAAATTGTATCTGCTGCAGGCTATGTCACTTGATTATGGAGCCTGCGGCGGATATAATCATTATATATGTATCGCAGATCCCGGGCTGTGTGAGGATCTGCGGCGTGATAAATTCGAGTATAAAGAGGTTGTTTAAAGGAGGACGTGATGTCGTTTACGACTACAGACAGGGCACTGGAGCTGGCAAAGCTGGGAGAAGGCTGCAGGATCCTCGACATAGGCTGCGGCGAAGGAGATGTCGTGGCATATCTTACGGAAAAATGCGGGATGGAAGCGGAAGGGATCGATATCAATCTTGAAAAGATCCGTTCAGCTAAAGAAAAGCATCCCGGGATCAATGTGAAATTCGGTGACGGGGAGTTCCTTGAAGACTATTCTTCGTTTACTTTTGACGGGATATTCATGCAGGATGTGCTGGCATTGATAAATCTGCCTGATGAGGCGCTTCACGAGGCATACTGCGTGCTAAAGAAAGGCGGCAGGCTCGTCATAACAGATGATTACTACATGAACCCGGATCCGAAGCAGCTCAGGGCGCTGCAGATAGAAGCGGCAAGGCTGAGCAAAAAGCCGCGAAAGGAAGGCGACTGCGAGGCGGATCCTGTGAGATTCGTAGACTTCAGATTCAAGGACACGTTCTTCATCGAACCGCTGAAGAGACAGATAGAAGATATCGGCTATAGAGTCGCCGCATTCGAGACTTCAGAGCCTGCAGGCGCTGACGGTAAGAAGTCGTCAGGCAGAGATGCAAAGGGCAGGTTCCTGATGATAGCCGAAAAACCGTTATAGCAGGATTTTATACGAAAGGAAATGACATGTCAGGACAGTTATCATATTATGCACGGGATCTCATTGAACTTGGGCAGGATTTCGTTATCGCAAAGGTAGTCGATACAAAGGGTTCGACACCGAGGAAAAAGGGCGCAGTGCTGCTGATGAAAAAGGACGGCAGCACCATAGGCACTGTGGGCGGCGGCCTGCTCGAAGCGGAGACAGAGAAACTCTGCAGGAAGACTTTCGAAACAAAGGAAAAAACGCACATTTACGATTTTATACTTGACGAGAAGCAGAAGGATGCTCTTGACATGGGATGCGGCGGAGACGCGACTATACAGATCGATTATATCGATGCATCGGATCCAGGGGATTTCGTAAAAGAGTTCAAACTGGCGAGCACTGCCTACATCTTTGGAGGAGGGCATGTGGCATATGCCCTGGAACCGGTGCTGAGACATATAGACTTCAGGACGATAGTGATCGATGACCGCGAGGAATATGCGAACAGTGAAAGATATCCGCATGCCGAAAGAACGATCGTTGTGGATGATTTTGATCATTCCTTCGATGATATAGAGACAGATGAAGACAGCTACATAATAATTGTCACAAGAGGGCACAGAGGCGATCTTAAAGTTCTCAGGCAGGCTTTGAAGAGACCGTCGGCATATATAGGCATGATAGGCAGCAGGAGGAAAAACAAACTCCTCTATGATACTCTCATGGAAGAAGGCGTGACAGAAGAGCAGCTTGCTCAGCTTCATGCACCGATAGGGCTGAAGATAGGCTCAGAGACGCCGGAAGAGATCGGTGTCAGCATCGCAGCAGAGATAATCAGTGTGCGTGCGGCGCGAAATGCAGAATAGATGCAGCGTCATCACATCAGCACGTCATCAGGAGAGACAGGAAAAGAAAAAATGAACGATCACAACAGCAATAACAATAATACAGGCATTGCTGCAGTCATATTATCGGCAGGGTATTCCTCCAGGATGAAGCGGTTCAAGCCGCTGCTTCCGGTAGGAGAAACGACAGCAGTACAGAGGCTTGCAGGAAGTGTAAAGGATGCAGGCATCGGCAGGATAGTGACAGTCACAGGCTACAGCAGGGAACTGCTGCAGCCTGTTTTAGATTCTGAGGGCTGTATCGAGGCTTATAATGCAGACTATGGTTCAGGCATGTTTTCGTCGATAAAAACGGGGATATCAAAGGTTCGAGAGCTGTATCCGGATGCTGCAGGGTATCTTGTGATGCCGGTCGACTGCCCGCTGATATCGGGAGAAACCGTCAGGATCGTCGCGGAGCATGCCGGACGTGACAGCAGCGGAGAGAATTTTTTTGTCCCTGTGTTCGAGGGCAAAAAAGGTCATCCGCTGTTCGTCCCGAAGCTCTATGCAGAGGAGATCTGCAGCTATGACGGGTCAGGGGGGCTCAAGGCGATCACGGATAAATACTGGGATCGTATGATCCGGATACCGGTCAGTGATGAAGGCTGCCTGATAGATATGGACACGCCCGAAGGCTACAGAGAACTGCTGGAATTCTGCAGAGCGGGGTGCGTGCGTAAAGATCTGCAGGAACTGGCCTGCGGCAGACGTATAGCGCTGGTCAGACACGGCGAAACGATGCAGCATGCCGAGAAAATGTTCATAGGGCAGTACGATGTACCTCTGAATGAAAAAGGACGTATGCAGATCGAACAGAGCGCTGAGCAGCTGGCTGCAGATTTTGCATATCCTCGGGTGATATATACAAGTGATCTTTCGAGAACGATGGAGTCGGCGGGGATAATTCTGCGCGCCTTTCGTGAAAAAAACAGCAAAAACTGCTCTGAAAGCGAAAAATCGCTGAAGCCCCTTGTATATGAGAAGGCTGGCGTGCGGGATGCCGGAAATGCAGTGATGCCGTCAGAAAGCATGCAGATCATGAAAGAACCCGGGCTTCGCGAGATAAATCTCGGGAAGTGGGACGGACAGCCGGTCAGCTGGATAAAGGCTGAATTCCCGGAGGAATACCGGCGCAGAGGAGAAGATATGTTCATATTCAAGACTGGCAACAAGTCCGAGAATTTCTATGATCTGCAGTACAGAGCTGTGAAGACACTGAGAAAGATACTTGAAAACGATGATTCGAAGGAGATAATCATCGTAGCTCACAGCGGGGTGATACGCGCACTGCAGAACAATCTGGAGGGGAAGCGAGTAAATGATGAGTGGGAGCCTGTGCCGAAAGGCGGTTACGTCGTTATCAGTTGCTGAACCGACTGACGCAGGGCACTGACTGAGTGCGGATCACATCATCAGAGGGAACATATACCGGCTGGCCGCTGCGATGGTGACGGACGCCAAGCCGGAACAGCGAAAAAACGAAATAGAAAGCCCGTTTCAGCGAAAAAAACATATGTTTCTTGCGGATTTTGCAGAAAAAAATTAAAAAAATTTTTTGTGTTTTGCACTAAAACTTACATATATATATGTGATGCCAAACAAAGCGCTTACAAAAAATAATTGACCTTATGACAATAGATTTTATAAAAAGCCTGTGCTATAATGCGAATTGTACGGGTAAATTCCAAAAGCTATAAAAACACATTGAAGCCCATATCAGAACTTCTTGGGCTGTCAAAGCTCATGTGAAGGAACGAATGGGAAAGAAAGAGAGGTTTTTGAAATGGAAAAGAAGGGGAGGTCTTTGAACAGCATCAAGGTAATACACGCAAAGCATACTGCCGGATGTGTTACTGAAAAGATGGCTGTTCCGGAAACCGTCTGTATTTCAATGGCCCAGCATATAGGAGCACCATGCAAACCACTGGTTGCCAAAGGAGACTCCGTAAAAGTAGGGCAGAGAATAGGAGATACAGAAGCATTTGTAAGTGCGCCGATCCATTCAAGTGTATCGGGCACTGTTAAAGAAGTC
The DNA here is from genome assembly GCA_963619345.1 of Bacteroidaceae bacterium. Taxonomy (GTDB): domain Bacteria; phylum Bacillota; class Clostridia; order Peptostreptococcales; family Anaerovoracaceae; genus Lentihominibacter. Next base: position 1,377 of record CAVEWO010000127.1, on the reverse strand, counting down.
TCGTCAATAAGATCGATGACCGGCGGAGAAGATCAAGTCGTTATCATCGAGACTGACGGGAAACAGGAGTTATGGGAAGGCATCGAGCCTCCGGTCGTGAACGACCAGCCGGAGTTCGTTGCCGCGATAAGGGCGAGCGGCCTGGTAGGATTAGGCGGAGCATCATTTCCGACTCATATCAAATTCAATCCGAAGAACCTGGGCGATGTCGACACCCTGATCGTAAACGGAGCGGAATGCGAACCGTTCATCACATCGGATCACCGGCTCATGCTTGAAGATACCGAGTATATCATCAAAGGTATCCTGGCTACGATGAAGTTCCTTGATCTGAAAAAAGCGTATATAGGCGTTGAAGGAAACAAGCCTGACGCTATAGTAAAGCTGCGTGAAGAAATAAACAAAGTCGGACACTCTGATGACATTGAAGTGAAAGTCCTCAAAGAGAGATATCCGCAGGGCGCAGAAAGAGTAATGGTCTACGAGGTAACAGGAAAAGAGCTTAAGGCGGGCGTGCTGCCGGCAGACCTCGGCATCCTGCTTTCCAATATCACGACCATAGCGTTCATAGGTCAGTACCTTGAAACAGGCAGGCCTCTGACGACAAAGAGAATCACAGTAGACGGCAATGCGGTAGCAGAGCCAAAGAATATAATCGTACCGATCGGGGCGAGGATCTGTGATGTAGTCGCTGCATGCGGAGGCTACAAGGCAGAGCCTAAAAAGATCCTGATGGGCGGACCTATGATGGGAAGAGCCGTTTATTCGGATGCTTTTCCTATTGTAAAAAACAACAATGCAATATTGATATTTGACGGACCGCAGGCGCTGATTCCTGAAGAGAGCAGCTGCATCAAATGCGGTATGTGTATCAAAGCCTGTCCTTTCGGTCTTATGCCGGTATCAATGGTTGAAGCTTATGAAGACAGGGATGTGGAAAGGCTGCAGCGGCTCGAAGTCATGCAGTGTATGGAATGCGGAAGCTGTTCATATGTCTGCCCTGCAAGGAGGCCTTTGAGCTTTACCCACAAGATGGCAAAAGGATTTTTGAAGGAGGCGACGAGTAAATAATGGAGAACAAATATCATGGTAATTTAGAAGTATCATCAGCTCCTCACTTAGTCGGTCCCGTAAATACGGCTAGGATCATGGGAATGGTGCTTATCGCCCTTATCCCTGCTTTTGCGGTGGGTATATACCAGTTTGGATACAGGGCTGCAGTGCTGACAATCGTGTGTGTTGCAGCGTGCGTTTTATTTGAATATATTATGAACAAGATCATGAAAAGAGAACAGACTGTCGGAGACCTCAGTGCAGTGGTTACCGGTGTGCTGCTCGCTTTTAACTTACCTGCAGGGCTTCCTTACTGGATCGCTG
>CAVEWO010000126.1:0-5260 GCA_963619345.1 Bacteroidaceae bacterium | reverse complement strand
CTGTCGAACCCTGTGCGCCTGTTCCTAAAACTAATATTTTCTTGCCCATTTTTTTACATCTCCTTGCTTATGTTATTTAAAAAGTAATTTCTTTTATTTCCTGACGTTTCCCTTCGAAGAAAATCATGTCCGGAGTTATATCCTTTACTTCAAATGGATCTGCAGTAAATATATCTTTATTCAATACCACTGCATTTGCCAGTTTTCCAACTTCCAATGTACCAACTCTGTCCAGAAGTCTCATTCTCAGTGCATTGTTGTATGTATATCCCCTGATCAGCTGATCGATTGTAAGCTTTGCACTTTCAGGTGCTCTGACACTGCCGGGGAATTCTTCCGGATCAAGCGGAAATTCTATATCCACTCTCGTCATGGATGTCTGCATTCCGAAATACGGGTCTCCTCTTCCTGCCTCTGCATAACTGAACAGGTCGCTGGAAAATCCTACGGTACCTCCGTCTGCTATTATCTTTGTAAAGTCATACATAGTGTCCCATCTCTCACGTCCAAGATATTCTATGGCTCCTTCGCCAAAGTATCCTCCTGCCCAGTGAGTAGTCCAGTCTATGAAAATCCCCAGTTCTGCAACTCTCTTCATATCGTCCGGATGTACCAGCTCGCAATGTGCCAGTGTCACGTATATAGTCCAGCTGTCACCGCATATACGTTTCGCATTTTCAACTGCATTGCAGCATGTTCTGAATCCCCTGTCACATACGACATGTATATGAAGATCTATTTTTTCCTGGTTCAGTCTTACCATGACTTTAGTCAGTTCTTCCTCGCTGGCATTCATCACGCCGTAATCAGTCTGCGACGGATCGTTTTTCATCGGTTCGAGACTGGAACTGTCTCCCATCTCATTAGTGCCATCCATAAAGAACTTTATCGTGTTTATATGCACGTGTTTCGTAGTATACTTTTCACTCCAGTCACGCACACGCTGTACAGCTTCATCGATGTCATCACATGTACTCATCAGGCTCGCACCTTCGTAGAACATATTCAAATTTCCAGCCTTATCCATTTCATAGAATGTCTTTATGGCTTCTTCACTTTCTGTGAATCCGTCCATCAATGCCGTCACACCTTTGCTCTTTAGAAAATCAAGAAAAGGTGCTACAGATTCTTCTTCGGTGCCTTTAGGCGGGTACCAGTCAAGAGCTTTATATATACCTGTATCTGCATCCGGCCCTGCTTCCAGGACCCATCCTGTAGGTTCGCCTGCTTCGTTTCTTATCACCTCAGCCTTCCCCGCAGGACTCTCTATATGCACGTTTTCATCTGCTATCCCCAGCATATCGACAGCTATGGAGTTATACCAGCATGCATGGTCTGTAAAATCCTGTATCCTCGCCGGCCTGTCCGGGAATATATCATCAAGATCTTCTTTTTTCGGACCGGTGCTTCCAAAAGTCTCCGCATAATAACCTTCTCCATAAAAGTATGGTACTTTTTCTTTTGGATTTTTCTGCGCATACTCTCTGATAGTATCCATCAGTTTATCCTTTTCAGTAGTCAGCGGCATCCTCACGTGCCATATCGTCTTTGCGACTGTATTCGGATGGGTGTGCCCGTCCAGAAGCCCCGGCAGAACAGTTCGCCCGCACAGATCGATCACTTCCGTATCTGGCGACATATAGCTTTCACAGCATCCGCTTTCACCGACACATATTATCCTGTTTCCGCAGAAAGCCATCTCTTCCGCACATGCCATCTCATCATTTTGTGTAAATATCTTTCCGTTTTTAAGTACAATATCTGCTTTCATATCAATTTCCTTTCACAGGATCCTTTTTCTTTCCTGCCACAAACAGTATTATTCCTGTGACGGTCGCCACTGCACCGCCTGCCACTGCTGTCTTTATCATCAGCCAGAAGTTACTCATAAGTCCTGAGCCATATGTTTCAAGATAATATTCAGGACCCCAGGCTCCCTCATATCCTATAAGGAAAACACTGCCGGCAACAGCATATATACCAAATGCCAGTAAAAATGCACCGAACCTGGTGATATCTCCCTGTGCCAGTCTTGTCTTGGGATTTATCGGGTGATTGACCGGATCATTTTTATAAAGCCCGCCATACAAAAGCTTGAAAATGATATATGCGACCATTCCTGATATTATTGAAACGAATCCCAGCAGAAAATACTCCGTTCCGTTCACCAGCAAAGCTATTATCGCTATAACTACAGGCACATAAGCATATACCGTGATTTTGAATTTGCCGCCTTTGATGTACCAGCATTCTCTTTCTTCCACCGGATATTTTTTTCTTATTATCACCAGTGAAATGCCGAGTATAACGTATACCATCAGTGCCAGCGGGCTGACTATTATAAGCAGAGATTCAAACTCAAAATTCATCATTACAGCTGTAAATGCCCCCAGCAGCAGTATCGAAAGTATCGGCACGCCTCTTTTCCTGCTGACTTTCACCAAAAATCCCGGGCAGAGATTGTCGTCTGCCATTACAAAGAAACCTCTTGAACCTGCAGCTATGTATGAGTTGAATATCGCAGCCTGCGAGAGTATTGCTATGATAAGAAATGCTACCCCCCAGCCATATCCCATAAACTGCGTCAGGACATCGCCGTATCCTACGCCGTCAGTTCCCCAGTTTTCCCAGTCTCCTACAGATACGATACCGGCTGCTGTAGGCAGTATATAGCTTATCGCTATCAGCGGCATGGCTATCCTGAATCCCTTTGGTATGACTTCCGGATTGGCTATCTCTCCCGCCATATTGGAAACACATTCGTAACCGCAATACATCCATATGACTATGCAGATACTTCCGCCAAGTGAATCTATTATTGACTGCCCTTCAGGAACTATCGGCTCTATAGGATTGTACTGCCAGTTTGCAAACCCGACTACGGTAACTGCAGTAAAGCCTATAAGAATACATATGGATAATACCGTGCTTATAGCCCCCACTTCCTTAAGACCCATTAAATTTATGATCGTAAAAAATACAACTATGCCAAGTTTTGCAAAAAAAGCTATCGTCGGATCATTAAGTGCGGGTATGAACTTCCCTGCATAACCCACTATGAGAACCACATAAGCTGCTGAAGAAAGATATATGGAAACGGTTCCCCACCATCCCATACAGAATCCCCAGAATTCTCCAAGAGCTTCCTTTACCCACACGTAAATGCCTCCCTCAGCCGGCATCAATGCACTCAGCTCAGAAACCACCTGACTTATAGGATGTGCCCATATCACTGCAAACAGCACAAGCATTATTAATGTTAATCCGGGGCCGCTCCCCGGCAGCATATCTTCTATCCCGAATGCGCCGGCTGCTACCAGACAAAACAACAGGAACGCAACCTGTATGGGCTTCATCGTGTGTTTTTTAAGACCTGCTATTCCTGACGCTTGACAAGTCTTTTCCTTCTCCATCATTAGAAAAATCCACCTCCTTTTCTCATATCTAAAAAATCAATTTTTGCAATAAACTGTTCTAAATTTTCGAAAATTTTATTTGTGCTTTTATTATCGCCTATACAAACCACTTATGCCTATTGCTGTTTTTTATCAAAAAATTATGATATTAACTAATATTTGTCTACACTCACGCATGACTTGACGGTATAATAAAGAAAAAAACCAGGAGATGGTGATGAAAATAAAAGAAGAAACAATACTGTATGAAAATGAGATTCCCTATAATGTCAGCCTTTATGATATTTCTTATATTATGCCTCATTTCCACAGAAAAGAACTTGAACTCATATTCTGCATGGAAGGTCATGTAAACCTGGTCGCAGGCCATCAGAAAGTACGCATAAATTCCGGTGAAGTGTTTTCGGTGGATTACAGGGATATACATTATATATATTCAGATGTCCCGAACAAAACTATACTTTTCCATCTGGATCTTACCAAACTTGATATTCCGTGGGAAAAGCTTTCATGTGTATATTTTTCGTGTGAAAGCATACATTGCTATCCATATCAAATCGGAGCAATGAACGATATCAAAGACATACTTCTCACTCTGACATATGTAAAGTACAGTGACAGTCCTGAATACGGATCACTTCCAAATTCGCTCATACGAATACTGCTGAAATACTTCAACTGGTTTAACTACGAGAATCCTACATCTCAGATGAACATCGACCTTTATGAAAGATTTTACAGGATACTCAGATACTGCCATGAAAATTACGATAAAAAGATCAGCATTTCACAGCTTGCAGATTCAGAACATATAAACCGTAATTATTTTTCACAGTTCATAAGCAAGACTGTTTTTAGAAACTTCAGCAGCATGATCAAATATATACGCTGCTATGAAGCTGAACAGCTTCTTCTTAAAACAGATCTCCCGGTGTCGGAGATTTCATATTCCTGCGGCTTTTCAGACAATAAATATTTTTATTCCGCATTCAAAACGTGGTGGAAAGTCACACCGGCCGAACATAGAGCAAATTATATGGAATATATGAAAAATGACACAAAAATAGCCACTTTAGATAATAATGACGCGAAAGACTCCCTTCGTTCATATATTACAAAATGGCATATCGAAAAAACTTTGACCTTTAAATCCGACACTATTCTGCAGAATTTGTCCTGAGTAAAACTCCGGGCGCCGGTATGAACGATGCCGCAAATGACGCCGCAGCTATCGGCAGTATGTACGTCACCGGGAAACACAGCAGCAGTATCATTATCGCTGAAATAGGTTTTCTGTTCACATATGAGTACAGCCCTGCGCAGAACACAGCCACAGCAAACGCCTCGTCCATACCTGCAAGCAGTGCAAAAGCGTATCCTGCCGAAACTCCCGAAAACATCAGCGGGAATATACTGCCGCCTCTCCATCCGAGATTCACGCACACATTTACTGTAAACAGCTTCAGCACTGCAGCCGCAACGAGCACCACCGGCGATACCGCCTGCCAGTTTTCCATCAGCTGCGAGATGCCCTCCTCTCCGGAAAAAGCTGTGAACGGAGCCAGCGAAGTCACTATCGCCGCCACGACACCTGCGATCACGCAGCTCGTCACCCTGCGCTTTTCAAGAAGACCTCCTATCGCTCTCGTCATATATCTCATCAGCAGATAATACAGTCCGAAAAGCACGCTGAGCACGAGCATAGGAACGAACCATTTCCACTGAGCCAGTCCCATCGCATGGCGCGCATCGAACCTCGGCAGACCGCTGCCGCCGCCGAACACTTTGCTGAGCAGCATCATCACAGACATACCGCCTATGACGCCCATAACATATATGAAAAC
>CAVEWO010000125.1:0-5281 GCA_963619345.1 Bacteroidaceae bacterium | reverse complement strand
CCACACTATATTGAACAGTGCCACGACCAGTACCCCTGCAGCAAGACCTGCGACAGCGCCGGCTTTCGTTGCGCGCGGCCAGCACAGTACTCCGAGCATGCACGGGAACAGTTGTCCGATAAATCCGTAGCAAACCAGCAGTATGTTTACGAGTTCGCCAGGATTCGTGACTGAAAGCGGATATGCGATCAGGAATATCACTACGAGAAGCAGCTTTCTCTGAAGTTTGCCTTCTTTTTCCGGTGTGAGTTTTACGGCGGGTGCAATTACATCATGCGTCAGCGTGAATGTGCTCGTGTGGAACTGCGGTTCTGCCGATGACTGTGATGCAGCAAGTATGCCGGCACCCAGCAGACCTGTGATCCACCACGGGAGTTTGTCGAGGCAGTACTGCAGCGCCACCTGGTCAGTGGACTCGCCGCTGAACTCCGTGTATGCGAATACGCATACGAGACCTACGATCATCATAGGGATCATCACGAAGTAGAAAACAGGTACATAGAGGTATTGTCTTCTTGCAGTGTCCTCATCTTTTGCACCTGAAGCCCATACCCAGAACTGAGGCCAGAACGAGAAGATACTGATGAGTATAGAAGTCGTCCAGTAGATCGGCGGGAAGCTGTCCATAGCACCTGGAAGTGTCAGATGCTGAGGTGATGTCTCCTGCAGAGTTCTGAAAGCATCGCCGATGCTGAGATTTCCCATTGCGGTGTAAAGCACAAACAGACCTACCAGTATCGACAGGCAGAACATCAGGATCCCCTGCATAACGTTCGTCCACCCGATAGCGCGCAGACCGCTTTTGTAAACATAAAATGCGATGGCCGAAACTATGATCAGCTCGCCGAGCCAGAGCGGGATGGTACCGTGGCTCATTACATAAAGGATATTACCGGATCCGATGACCTGTACCAGTGAGTTGCCGATGACTGCAAAAGCTCCGACGATACCGCAGAGTATGCGGAGAAACGGAGATTCAAATCTGGCGCCGATACCTTCAGCCTGTGTCCTGTAGCCGCTTTTTACAGCCAGACGGTTAACTCTCGGAGTCATCAGATAGCATGAATAAACGATGAATGCCATGTAAATGACAACATAAAGGCATGCAACGCCTCTGCTGTATCCCCAGCCCGGAGCTCCGAGGAATGTATATGAGCTTACATTTCCTGCGCCGGTAAGGAAGATCATTACGATTATGCCTAAAGTATTTCCGGATGAAGACCAGTTTTCGACCTTGTCCATATCGAGCTGCCCTTTAGCGTTATAGCCGAGTATGCATGCAGCTACAGTATAAATGAGGGTTATGACTAGAGGACCCCATGCTGTAATTACTGACATCTAGTGAACCCCCCATCTGTACGCTATGTTGAGAACGATGATAACTGCGACGAGCGCGCCGATGGCAAGCCAGAACAGCAGCGGCAGCCCCAGTATTATAACGGGTCTGTTGAAAAAGTTGATCAGCGGTGAGATCGTAGGAAGGATGGTAGCAAGCATGAGCACCAGCACTACCCATTCCTTCGGTTTCCTGGGCCTCACCATCACCCAGTTTTTCATTTTTTTCTTTTTTTCCATTGATAGTCTCCTTATAAGTGATTCAGGTAACTATATAACATATAACATATCAAAATATTATACAACATTTTGATGTGCTGTGTACAGTGGCGGCAGGTGTTTTGCAAAAAAGTAAGCCCTAAAGAGCTTCTTGGTAAGCGAAACAGGTGGAACACAGCAAAGAAATATAAATGATTTTGATTCACTTCTTGAATATTCTTGCTGATGTGTGTATAATTATAAAACGAAGACAAACAATAAGAAAAATTTAGAAGAAGGAGAACTAAAATGAAAAAAAGTGTAATAGCAGTCTTACTGGCTATGCTTCTCGTTTTCTCTCTGTCGGCATGCGGCGGCAGCGATGACAGCGGAAGCGGAGATACCGTAGTGTACAAAGTCGGAACAGAACCTACATTCCCTCCGTTTGACACTACAGATGATGAACAGAATATAGTAGGTCTCGACATGGATCTGATCAAGGCGATCGGTGAAGATCAGGGATTCGAAGTTAAATTCGAGAATCTGTCATTTGACGGACTTATCCCTGCACTCAAGGCAGGAAATATAGATATCGTAGCTGCAGGAATGAACAAGGATGACCCTGAAAGACAGAAGGAAGTGGATTTCAGTGATTCATACTATGATTCACAGCTTTTCGTGGCAGTTACAGTTGATAATGATTCGATAACAAGCATTGATGATCTCACTTCTGATATGAAAGTCGCTGCACAGACAGGAACTACTGGTGCAGAGAAAGTAAAGGAACTGAAAGAAGAGGGCAAGATCAAGGAGGCGGTTATCCTGGACGGTCTCGATACAGTTATGATGCAGCTGATCAACGGAGACGTTTCTGCAGTTATCAATGACAAGCCTGTAACAGAAGCTTACATGAAGAAGCAGCCTGACAAGATCAAGATGGTAGGCGAAGCTCTCAATGCAGAAAGCTACGGATTCGCAGTTCAGAAGGGCAACGATGAACTTCTCAAGAAGATCAACGATGGTCTCAAGAACATCAAGGAAGACGGAACATTCGACAAGCTGGTTGACGAATGGTTCAATAAATAGGCGGATTTAGAACGATAAAGCAGATAATTGGTTGACCTCTGGCTGTATCTGCAGCCGGAGGTCGGCTTTTTGGCTTTTAAGGAGGAAGCGGCTTGGCGGAATATTTACAAGGTATAGTTGTAGCAGCAAGAGGTGTCCCTGTGACTCTGATAATTTCACTTGTCGCAGTTACCGGCGGTATGGTAATAGGACTTTTTGTTGCTATAGCCAAACGATCAAAATACAAAGTACTGAGAGCGATCGCTACAGTATATGTGGACATACTAAGAGGCACGCCTCTGCTGGTTCAGGTGCTGATACTGGCATATGGTGTCCCTCAGCTTCTCAAATCCGCATTCGGTGTACAGTTCAACTGGCAACACATGATAATAGTCGGATTCATTGCATGCGGCATCAACAGCTCCGCATATATGGCAGAGATAATACGAAGCGGTCTTCAGGCAATAGACAAAGGACAGACGGAAGCTGCAAGGTCGCTCGGGCTCAGCAGCGGACAGACTATGAAATACATAATAGTTCCGCAGGCGTTCAAGATCATCGTTCCTGCACTCGGAAACGAATTTGTTACTCTTATCAAGGAAACGTCGATACTTTCTGTAGCCGGGATAGTTGAGATAACAAGACGCGGTACGCTGTGGGCATCATCATCGTTCCTGTCGTTCCAGGCATACATAGGTGTTGCTATAGTTTATCTCGTGATGACTCTTACGCTGTCCAGACTGGTTGCGTATATAGAAAGGAGGCTGGCTCAGAGTGATAGAAGTTAAAGATCTGAAAAAGTCTTTCGGAAAACTGCAGGTTCTCCGCGGCATCAGTGAGAAGGTAGAGGAGCAGGAGGTAGTCTGCGTCATAGGTCCGTCGGGTTCAGGAAAGAGTACATTTTTAAGGTGTCTCAATCTTCTTGAGGAGCCTACAGGCGGCGAAGTGTTTCTTGACGGAGAAAAGATCAATGATCCGGGAGTCGATATAGACAAGATCAGAGAAAAGCTCGGAATGGTATTCCAGAATTTCAATCTGTTCCCGCACATGACGGTGCTCGATAATATTACTCTGGCGCCCATAAAGGTAAAAGGAAAGAACAAGGCTGAGGCAGAGGAACGCGCTATGAAGATCCTCGAAACTGTTGGACTTTCAGACAAGGCGTCATCCTTTCCGGCATCGCTGTCCGGCGGTCAGAAGCAGAGAGTCGCGATAGCGAGAGCACTGGCGATGGAGCCTGAAGTGATGCTGTTTGATGAACCGACATCTGCGCTGGATCCTGAAATGGTCGGAGAAGTACTCAACGTTATGAAAAAACTCGCCGAAGAAGGCATGACGATGGTGATCGTTACTCATGAGATGGGTTTTGCGCGAGAAGTCGCAGACAGAGTGCTTTTCATAGATCAGGGAGTCGTGATGGAGCAGGGGACTCCGGAAGAACTGTTCGGAGCGCCTAAAAACGAAAGAACAAAAAACTTCCTGAGCAAGGTTCTTTAAATTGATGCAAAACGCAGTTGTGGTGAATACCAGAGCAGTTAAAGCACTATAAACAATAAACACAAGAGCGATTCCTTTCGGAATCGCTCTTGTGCTGTTTAAAGGTTATTGGATTTTCAAAAACGGCATGGTTTAGCCGAAGTATCTTTCGAGCAGGCCCTGGAATGCCTTGCCGTGTCTTGCCTCGTCCTTTGCCATTTCGTGTACTGTGTCGTGGATAGCGTCGAGATTCTGCTGCTTAGCTAATGAAGCTAATGCCTTCTTGCCTGCACATGCTCCTGCTTCAGCTTCTACTCTCATTTCGAGGTTCTTTTTCGTTGAGTCTGTAACTACTTCACCGAGAAGTTCTGCAAATTTTGCAGCGTGTTCAGCTTCTTCCCAAGCTGCCTTTTCCCAGTAAAGACCGATCTCAGGATATCCTTCTCTGTGAGCAACTCTTGCCATCGCCAGGTACATTCCCACTTCTGAACATTCGCCGTTGAAATTGTCTCTGAGACCCTGGATGATCTCAGGATCGATATCCTTTGCAATACCTACTACGTGCTCGTCAACGAATTCGACAGCACCTTCCTTTACTTCAACGAATTTATCTGCAGGAACTCCGCACTGTGGACATTTTTCCGGTGGGTTAGGTCCTTCGTGAGTGTATCCGCATACTGAACAAGTCCATTTCATAATTATTTCCTCCTTTGATAATCAGAATCTGTATTTGATGTTTTGGCTGATTTGTTGTATTTGTATAATATACTATTTTAGTAAAGATTGCAACGCATTTTTGAAAAATAATTGCAATTTTTATCAATAACGCTGTGAGCCCTTGAAATTTCAAGGGTTTAAAACTACACTATCTTTACACTTTACCTGAGTGGCAGCCGCATGTTATAATTAACGTGTTCGAAATTATGACAAAAACAGTGCGGCTTCAGAGCTGCAGCAGCGGATACAGAAAGGCGAATACCGTGAAGATATACAAGACGATAATCCTTACTATTATAATGATATTTACGGCAGCCCTCTTTTCGGGATGTGCTACATTTGACAATTTCAAAGCGACATTTATCGATAAGAACGATGACACCAAGGCTGTAGTGCGCATAGGAGTATATGAACCGACCAGCGGAGCAGACAAGGAAAACGGAGAGCTGGAGATAAAAGGCATAGAACTGGCACACGAGATGTATCCTAC
>CAVEWO010000124.1:0-5316 GCA_963619345.1 Bacteroidaceae bacterium | reverse complement strand
TCGTTAAGCAGGGTGTGAATATCATAGAGCTTGGCATCAACATGCCGCATGAGAAGAAGTCATACGTGAAGATTTACAAGAGAAAGCGCGAGCCGATAAAGATAACGGAAGAAGACGAGACTCCTGAAAAGGTGATAGAGCGTCTCAAGATGAAAGAAGCGGCGCAGACATTCCAGCAGCCGGCAGCACCTGTGCAGGATGCGGCGGCAGGAGCAGAGACGAATGACAGAATATGATGTTTGTATTATAGGAGGAGGGGCAGCCGGCCTGGCAGCGGCTGCTTCTTTTGATGAGCGAATAAAAGCATGCATACTGGAAAAAAACGAGATCCCGGGCAGGAAGATCATGGCTACAGGCGGAGGGCGGTGCAATATCACGAACGCAGCCTGTAAGAACAAAGACCTGACACTGGGTTTTTTTGAATCACTGGGAATGATATGTTTCAGCGATGATGAAGGAAGATATTATCCGTATTCTAATCACGCTTCCGATGTCGTGAAAATACTGCTGGATGCGATCAGCTCTGACGATACAGGAAGCACAGAAATCATTACCTCTGCGGCAGCGGAGAAGATCGTGAGTGAAAGCGGCACTTTTTTCGTGACCTTCAAAGACACGAAAACCGGCAGACTTTGCACGATAAAAGCGGCAAACGTGCTTATAGCCTCAGGCGGCAAGGCTGCGCCGCAGTTTGGCACGACCGGAGACGGGTATGCACTCGCAAAATCTTTGGGACACCACATATCACGTGTTTTTCCGATACTCACGGGTGTGGAATGCGGAGAACTCAAAGATATAAAAGGCGTGAGGGCTAAAGGCATGTCAGGGCTTTACCGAAACGGCAAGCTTCTGCATGAGGAAAACGGCGAGATACAGTTTACTGCAGACGGTCTTTCCGGCATATGCATATTCAATCTGACGCCGTATATAAAGGCGGCAGACGGCGAGTCATTTGCAGAAGTGCTGAAGCAGTTCGAGATACGACTCGACCTTGCGCCGGATATACCGGCTGACAGACTCAGCGGCAGAAAAAGCTCGTTCGGTATACTGACGGAAAAGCTTGCAGAGCGTGTAAGTCCGGACATGATAAAGGACTGGAGGCTGCCGGTGCTGGCGGTCAAGGGCTGGAAAAACGCACAGTGCACGGCAGGCGGAGTGGTGACGGACGAGATCGACATGGACACGATGGAGTCTAAACTCGTAAAAAGTCTGTATTTTGCAGGCGAAGTTACAGACATACAGGGACCGTGCGGCGGTTTTAACCTGCAGAACGCCTGGGAGACAGGCATAAAAGCGGCGAAAGCTCTGAATGAATGGAGGAAAAAACAGGAGAAGGCTGACATATGAGATACAGGATAAATCAGATCAGACTTGGAATAGATGAAGAAACTGCAGACTTTGCAGAGGCCATAAGAAAAAAGCTGAAAAAACCGGATCTGGCGGTGAGCGATATCGAAATAATAAAAGAATCGGTGGATGCCAGGAGAAAACCGAACGTCAAACTCGTATACACGCTCGATTTTTCGTGCGATGAGAAGCTTAAGCTCGACAAAGCAGAAAAAAAGGTGTATGAACCGGTGACATTGAAAAGCGAAGAGGCTGCAGCAAAGCGCAGACCGCCGGTCGTGGCAGGCTTCGGACCGTGCGGGATGTTCGCTGCACTGATACTTGCCGAGGCCGGTCTGAGGCCGGTCGTGGTAGAACGCGGACAGGCGGTGGATGAACGAATAGCATCAGTTAACAGATTTTGGAACGAAGGCGTGCTCGACACGGAATCGAACGTGCAGTTCGGCGAAGGCGGAGCGGGAACGTTTTCTGACGGTAAGCTCACTACCGGGATAAAAGATATCAGGATATCGAAAGTGATGGATGAGTTCGTCAGGGCAGGCGCGGATCCGTCGATAAAATACAGGCAGAAGCCGCACATAGGCACGGACAGGCTGCGCGATATCGTGAAAAATATAAGGCAAAAGATAGAGTCGCTTGGCGGCAGAGTGATTTTCAACACGAAGCTTACAGGAATGACCTTTTCTGATCCGGATACTCATGGCAGTGGTCATGATCGTGATGGCGGCAGCGGCGGCAGAAGACTGACCGCTGTAAAAACACTGGACCGCAGCGGCAGATCTCAGATCGTCGAGACAGACAGCCTGATACTTGCAATAGGACACAGCGCGCGAGACACTTTCCAGATGCTTTACGACGAGGGTTTTCCGATTGAGCAGAAACCGTTTTCGATAGGAGTCAGGATAGAACACCCGCAGGAGATGATCGATAAGGCACAGTACGGCGATCCCGCCATCGCAAAAAAACTAGGAGCAGCGGATTACAAGCTGAACCACAGATGCGAAAACGGCAGAGGTGTCTATACGTTCTGCATGTGTCCGGGCGGCTATGTGATAGATTCTTCATCGGAACCAGGTACAGCCGTTACGAACGGCATGAGCAACAGCAGCCGCAGCGCCGAGTTCGCAAACAGCGGGCTTCTTGTGGATGTGCGCAGGGAAGATTTTCCGTCTGAGCATCCACTGGCAGGCATAGAACTCCAGCGAAAATACGAGAGACTTGCCTATGAAAACGGCAAAGGCAGTATACCGGTGACGGATTACGGCAGCTTCAGAAAAGACATGAAAGATCCTGTCAGAAGAAGTCTTCCGCCGTTTGCAGCGGACGCGATCATCGAGGCCATGCCGTATATGGGGCGTAAGCTCAGGGGATTCGATCGAGATGATGCTGTCATGAAAGCGGTGGAGACGAGGAGTTCTTCTCCGGTCAGGATACTGCGAGGAAAGGATCACCAGTGCATAGCACCGGAAACAGGTTTTTCGGGCTTTCTCGGAGTATATCCGGCAGGTGAAGGTCCGGGATATGCCGGCGGCATCATGTCGGCGGCTGTGGACGGCATAAAAACTGCAGAATGCGTGATAATGGATTATGATACAGATACAGGGATATTTCCGGGATAGGCGAATATAATTTATCATGCCGGGCAGAAACGGCCCATGCGGCTGATCATGATGCAGAGAAGGTCTGTTATCGACCGGAGCGCCAGTGCGTGCAGCATGAAGCTCAGGTTCTGAAGCTCAGGTTCCGGAATCCGGCAAATAAAAAACAGGGAGAAGCCATGTCTGTCAGGGAAGAGCTGCTGTTCGATTTTGCGATCAACATGCCTAGAATACTGGTAAGCGGAGAAACGGCTGTACTGGATAATGTCAGGAAGGTAATGCTTCTGACGGACAGTGAGATCGTTGTTTTCAGCGGAGCGAAATACACCTCTTTAAAAGGGCGAGGCTTCGTGATCACGCAGCTGAAAGAAGGAAGGATGCTGGTATCAGGTGAGGTCGAGGAAATACGGTTTTTTTCGTCATTACAGGAAGATAAAGGTTGAAGGCACAGGCCTTGCGGGATTTGTAAACAAATGCATGAAAAACGGGATATTCCTCAGGAACCTCAGATGGAAGGATCCGGTCGAGTCTTCCGTAGAGATCAGCGGAGATGATTTTGATGCTTTCCGGAAGACCGCAGGTCATTCGTACAAGCTGACAGTGATCGGCGAAGGCGGCGCGCTCCCGTTTCTGAGAAACCTGCGTTCGCGAATATCGGCGATAGCAGGAGCTTTTGTTCTGGGGGCTTTTATTTTTTACCAGAGCCTGTTCGTGGCAGAGATAAGGATCGACGGCTGCAGGAGCATCAGCGAGGAGCAGCTGAGGCAGGTCATTGCTGAAGCGGGGCTTTTTGAAGGCGCCAGAAGACAGAGCAACTATAACGATGTTAAGTCTGCGCTTTACAGTGAATTCGACAATATAGCATGGGTAGGCATACACGAGACAGGAAAAATGGTCGAAGTGGAGATCTCGGAAAGCTCAGATGACCGGGAGCCGGAGCCTGCCGATGAAACACCGGTCGATATCGTGGCTGCAAGAGCGGGAGTGATAGAGAGGATACTTCCGCTGCAGGGAGAGGCGCTGGTCAAAAACGGCGATTACGTGAACAGGGGCGATGTGCTGATATCAGGGACGTTAGAGTATCAGAGCACCGACTACAGCAGAGGCGACGGCTTTTTTTACAGATACAGCCACGCTTCAGGTGAAGCTCTTGCAAAGACGCCGCGCAGGCTTACATATTATATAGAAAAAAATGTACGTGTAAAGGAGCCGACAGGCCGACATATCCTGGGCATTTATGTAAAAATCGGTGATCTCGAGGTCGATACGGCGTCATGGTTCAGCAGATTTACTGCATGTGAACGCAGAGAAAAGGTGCTGATCGATGCAGTGAGACCGCTGCCGGTCAGGCTCGGGGTCACGAGCGTGGACGAAGTCAAGATAAAGGAATTCCACCGGGACATGAACAGGCTTTCGGAGATGGTCGACGCAGCGGTGAGACAGTATGCCAGAGAAAATTTTGGCAGTGATTCTGCGATAGCGGATCATCAGATCGGTTACACGGAAAGCGCAGGCGTGATCAGAGCCGATGTGCTGCTGGAAGTCCTCGAGGACATAGGCAAAGAAAAGGCCATAAAGATCAAAGAAGAGGAAAAACAGGACAACACCGGGAACGAGCCGCAGGTGGGAAGTGAAACCACAGAATAAATAGTTTGAATTTTATACTGTAAGAAAATATAATAAGGATAGACAGATAAACATGAATTGCATTCATGGAAAAACGGCAGAAGGAGATATCAATTGGAGGATCATGAACAGAAAAATGCCAGAATGGTGAGTGTAGAGATAAGCGACGCTATAGACAGAAGTGAGCTCTTTGGCGGGCTTGATAAAAACCTCAGGCGGATAGAAGAAAACCTGAAGGTAGATATAATACAGAGAGACAACAGTCTGATACTGAAAGGCAAATATACATCGCAGGCAGAAAAGATAATAAAGGAAATGATGAGTGTGCTTGAAAAAGGAGAAAAATTGGACGAGCAGAAGATAAACTATATTGCGGATCTCAGCGACAGGGGGATCTCGTACAAGGAAGAAAATCTGGGAAGGGACATAATCTGTTTTACGCATGAAGGCAAACCTCTCAGAGCGAAGACGATAGGACAGAAGACATACGTAGATTCTATAAAAAAGAAAGATATCGTATTCGGGATCGGACCTGCGGGAACGGGCAAGACATATATTGCAGTCGCGATGGCGGTCAATGCTTTCAAGAACAAGCAGGTGCAGAAGATAATACTTGCAAGACCGGCTGTAGAAGCGGGTGAAAGACTCGGGTTCCTGCCAGGCGACCTGCAGGAAAAGGTGGATCCGTATCTCAGGCCGCTGTACGATGCTCTTTACGATGTACTCGGCAGGGAAAGCGCACTTA
>CAVEWO010000123.1:0-5337 GCA_963619345.1 Bacteroidaceae bacterium | reverse complement strand
TTTAGGCTTTCCGAGCGCAGCCCAGATACCGTTGTGGTTGACACCTGCGTAGAAATTCGCAACGATGATCTCGTCATCGCCCGGTTCAGGCACGGAAACGATCTCTTCCCTGAATGCGGTCGCCGGATCCCCGAGCCGTTCATTTCGCAGCGTCCAGGCGTGCATTTTTTCAGGAAGCGTTCCGAGATCAGGCAGAGTGCCCACGTCAAAAAGCTTGGATGTTCTGGTTACCAATGGTGTTTCCTCCTGCAATGACACTGAGGTGCAAATAAAGTGGTTTGCCTCAGCTAACTAACGTTTTAAAAGTATACCCCATACTTTTTCGGTTGTCAATCAAATCGTGAAATGATTTACACGATAGAGAAGTTATCAAAAGATAACTGCGTGTACAGCATCAACCGATGAAAAAGCTGCGCACGTCGGATTCATCCATAGTAGTGAAATTCACAGGTTCGTCGGCACTGTTGAACACGGAACACATGTGGCTGCTGATACGCTTTGAGATGAACCGTTCGGAAATGGCGGGGCTGCATACATCGGTCTTCGTTATATCGCCGGCCAGTCCGGTGCCGAGGTATTTGAGGTAGGATTCCTTGCGCGTCCATATCGTGTAAAAGGTCAGCGCGCGGCGTTCCTCGGGATCGATGGCCGGTCTGGAGCACGGGAGTCCGTCAGCCGGAAGGTCTTTCTCTGCCGTGAAACTCCGGACAAGGGATGACAGTTCTCCTGTCGCCAGCTCTTCACCGGTCGTGAACTTCCGAAAATGGGTCGAGGATCCGCCTGCCGGCAGGCTTTCCTCTGATGCGCCGCACTGATCCAGTGCATCGCGCTCATTTTGCGAAAAGGCTATAGACGATATCTGGTAGGGCGGATCCGCGATCAGTTCGACATCGCATCCGGTTTCATCGAGCGTCGAAAAGGCGGCGAGGACCGCGCCGTCTGTATGCGAGCAGCTGAAACGAACCGGAAGGCCTGGGGTGTACGGCTTGCCGTCAGGCGTCCTTTCGAAATGCAGCCTGTCTGCAGGAATATTGCAGTGCAGCCGAAGGTACATGGTGACGAGCAGAGTCGCATACAGCGACGTCCTGCGATCCGAGTCGCGGCGGAATCTTTCGATGCGCTCTGCGCGGTTTTGCGGTACGAAGCACATCAGTGCTTTATCTTCAGAAGTGAAGTTTTCTGAAATCGGAAGATATATGACATTCACTGGCATCCTCCTTTCATGCTAAAAATGCTGGTCATGCTGCAAAATGCATATGTATATGCATAGCAGAGCGGATATGTGCAGCTTTGCAAGTCAAGTTGACTGAAAAAAGCAGAAGTCACTTTCTTATCTGAATGATTGACAAAGTTTTCTGCAGCGTGTATACTCTCTAAGTTAGCAAATGCTAACTGCAGTAAATAATATATTAAACCGGGATTGGAGTCAATATGCTCTCTGCATAAAGGCACCAGTCTTAAATTTTTAAGCAAAGTTAGTCGGTGCTAATCGGGTTGTTTCAAGCTAACAGCGCCGATCCAGGAAAAGAGATCAGATCAACAGGAGGATAGAATGAGTCTGAAGGAAAAACTCAGGGATGTCTGGGAATCCGTACTTGGTACGAGCGACTTCTCGGATAGCGACAACATCATGGATATCGGAGGCAATTCGCTGATGATCTACAAGATAAGCGCACTGTCGAAAGAAAAATATGCAGTGGAGCTGTCACCGATGGATCTGATGATGTATCCGAATATAAACATGCTGTGCGAAAAGCTGCAGAGCGGGGAAACGCCTGAAGAAAACGGCGGCAGCAGCGTACTGGCAAAGAGAAGATCAAGAAGAAATACGATGTGAGGAGAAAAAATGAGCAAAGAAATTATCAGATTTGAAAATGTCAAAAAGGAGTATACCGTTGGAACTCTCAGCACGCAGGTGCTTAACGGAGTGGACTTTACAGTAGATGAGGGCGAGCTTGCCGTGATCGTCGGCACCAGCGGAGCGGGAAAGAGTACGATACTGAATATCATAGGCGGTATGGATACGCCGACATCAGGAAAAGTCGTGGTGGACGGAGACGATATCTCGGGGTACAAAGAAGCGCAGCTGACGGAATATCGTGCAGGCAAGATCGGCTTTGTGTTTCAGTTCTACAACCTGATACCGAACCTAAATGTAGTCGAAAACGTGGATTTTGGCATTGAAGTGAAGAAAGACACATTCGATTCGACTGAAGTCCTCAAAAAAGTGAAGATGGACAAGAGACTCAAGGCTTTTCCGTCGACTCTTTCAGGAGGCGAGCAGCAGAGGGTGGCGATCGCAAGAGCTATAGCGAAAAAGCCGAGAATCCTGCTCTGCGACGAACCTACAGGTGCGCTCGATTACGAAAACAGCAAACAGGTACTCGAGATAATCGAAAGCCTCAACAGAGATCTGGGCATGACAGTCGTTCTCGTAACGCACAACGACGCGCTTTGCCCGATGGCAGACAAAGTGATCACCGTGCATGACGGAAAGATCAAAAGCGTGGTGGAAAATTCGGTGAAAGTATCTGTGACAGAGTTGGAGTGGTGATAGACAGTGAAAAAGATATATAAAAAAGCATTAAGAGATTTGCTGAAAAACAAGCTGCAGTATATTGCAGTATTTATCGTTATCCTGCTTGGAACGGCACTGTTTCTAGGCTTTTCAACAACATCGTCGTTTATGGATAACTACCTGAAGACTTACTGCAATGACTATAACATGCCGGATCTTTGGGTTTACTATTCAGGAATAACAAAAGATCAGGCGGATGAGCTCCTCGACATAGACGATGTCGACAAGATCGAAGCGAGATACACCTATGATGTCAGCGTCGATTATGACGACGGACATCAGTCCAAGCTGACGCTTACGAGTTATGACGAGGATTCGAAGATAACAGAACCTTATGTGTGCAAAGGCAGACTGCCTGAGAACGACTACGAGATGGCCGTGGACAGAGAGTACGCTGAAGCTAACGATATCTCGATCGGCGACGAGCTGACAGTAAGCCTTGAGGGCTACGACATCGATATGGAAGTCGTGGGAACGGTGGAAAGCGTGGAGCACATGCTCAAGCTGGCAAATTCGCTTTCAGATATACCGGATCATGAGGCATACGGTATCGGGTATTTTTACACAGATACTATAAAGGCCGAATTCGGCGCGCAGCCTGACTACAATCAGGTGATCGTAATGGCAGACAAGGATGCAGACATTTATGAGCTGTCGTATGAGATAAAAGACAAGACTGAAGACTATAACTACATAAATGCGGCAAACAGGCAGATGAACACGGGTTATGCGTCATTCAGCGCCAACGTGGATCAGAACAAGAGATTTGGATTCATATGCCCGGTGATCTTTTTCCTTATTGCAGCGATGATACTTTTCATAACGATAAACAACCTGATCAATACTCAGAGAACACAGATCGGAGTCATGAAAGCGCTTGGATACAAAAAGAGCATGATCGTGAAGCACTATATGTTCAACTCGATCGCTGTCAGCATACTCGGTACGGTGGCAGGCGGTATAATCGGAAATATCGTGATGCCGAGGATACTGGTAGCAGCGCTTCTCAGACAGCTGGACGTTCCTGAGGTGACTTTCGGATTCAATTACCTGAACATAATACCGGCTGCACTGCTGATGTCGGCGATCGCTGCAGCGGCAACACTTCTTTCATGCAGAAAGCCGCTCAGGGAAGGTCCTGCATCTGCGATGAGACCTAAGAGCCCAAAAGCGGATCACAAGATCCTGATGGAAAGGATCCCTGGACTCTGGTCATCAATGAAGACGGATTCCAAGATGGCGATGAGAAACATCTTCTCGAACAAGAAGAGAACGATCCTCAGCATCCTCGGAATAACAGGAAGTATGATGCTGATCGTCGTGGGGTTCGGGCTCAAGGATTCATGCAACGAGCTGCTGAAGATCCAGTACAAGGATATCCTGATCTCAGATGTGGAGGTCAACTTCAACTATGCGGTCAGAAATGACAGCGGCATGTACGACTACACTGATGTGAAAGACATAGAGCTTCCGGAGGGGACGAAAGCTCTCGCATACACGAGCATTCCTAGTGAAGTCCATGTCGGAAGCGGAGATGCGGAAGAGATCATATACGCTAGCCTCGTATCATTCGACGGGGATTATGAAGACTATATCTCGATACTCGACAAGCACGACAGGAACATCAATCTCAAGGATGACGGCGTCGTGATTTCGCAGAGCATTGCGAACAAATACGGATACAAGGCGGGCGACAAGATAAAGCTCAGGACGATAGATTCGAACTACGAGAGCACTGACATAGAAGCTGAGATAAACGATATCTCATACCAGTATCTGACTCAGGAGATCTACTGCACAGAGGCGTTCATGGAGTCGTATGACATCGATCCGAACCCGCTCAACATGTACGTGAACGTGGACAAGGGAACTTCGGCAAAAGATGTTGCTGCAGAGTTCGGCGATATGAAAGAAGTGTCAGCTGCAAGGATGATAGATGATATCGAGGCTGATGCTGTGGAATTCACTTCGGTGATAGTTATGGATACTATCGTGCTTTCGATCGTTGCGTTCCTGATATCGCTGGCAGTCATCTCGAGTATTTCGAACATAAACTACATCGAAAGAAAGAGAGTGCTGGCAACGATGAAATCTACAGGCTACAGCAGCGGCAGGATATTCAAGGTGTTCGTAAAAGAGAATATGTTTGTGTCAGTGATCGGCGGACTTCTGGGGATCCCGGCCGGCACAGGACTGCTGTTCTCCGTACTTGATCTGGTACAGACTACGACATGCGCATACCCTAAGCCGCCTGTCCTGCTGAACGTAATCATATCGTTCTGCATGATACTGGTATACTCGCTGATAGCGAACCTGACAGTAAGAAGAAAGATCAAGAAGCTTAACACTATAGAGACGCTCAAGGCAGTCGAATAGCGAAGGAGAGTTAAATGGCAGAATCCGAATACAGCATAGCGATAATAGGAATGGCGGGCAGGTTCCCGGAAGCGGGGAATGTCAGCGAGTTCTGGGAAAACCTCAAAGCGGGAAAGGACTGCATAACCAGAAAGCCGGAAGCTGATACCGAGACTTTCGTAGGTGCATTCGGAGTGCTGAGGGATATATATGATTTTGACGCAGGATTTTTCAGAATACCGGCGGCGGAAGCGAGAGATTCCGATCCTGAACAGAGGATAATGATGGAGCTTACATACAACGCACTGGAAAACGCAGGTTATGACAGTCTTACTTTCAGGGGGAAAACGGGGCTGTACGTCAGCTTCGACAATGGTGCGTATGTGTGGAACAACATAATACAC
>CAVEWO010000122.1:0-5337 GCA_963619345.1 Bacteroidaceae bacterium | reverse complement strand
AGCTTCACTTTTTTCGGATCAAGCCCTACATTATTTAGAATATCAGAAAAATTTAAGATCGCCATACCTTTTACTCCTTCTTTCATGATATATACTTGCTATATGTCACTTATATTCTATCACATGTGTTTCTGATCCGTTTAAAAAATTAAACTCTTAAATAGAAAGCAAAAGGCGACGCCCGCAGGCGTCGCCCTTCCTATCACTCATACCCAAATATCCGCCTTTAGCTCCAAATCCCGATTCCCTTCGATCCGCACTATTGCAAAAGTCTTCAGCCACGAGCTTCCACATTCCCCTTAAGCTGCATCTTTGCATAGCCGCATTACTGCATTACTGAATAACCGCATCACTACGCAATCGCAGAACCGTATCGCTGTTACACTGCAGCTGCTCCACTGCGCAACCGCACCATCTCATTACTTCATTACTGCAGATTCAGTCTCAGCGACAGTATCCTTTCCGTTGCCACATGAAAAACCGCCAGCTGTATGATCGTTACTGCTGCAGCGAAACCCAGCACGGCCTGCCCTGCATTCAGTATGTTATTCACTGTATTCAGTGAATATGTGCTCCATCCGTCCAGAAATCCAGTCAAACCGATCACCGTCATGATCAGTACTGCCAGCACAGTTATCACTATATTTATGCCTACATATGCGCCCAGCGAAATCAGTATCCTGTGCTTTTCTGCAAGCTGACCGATCGAAAGCGAAGCATATATCTGATAGATGCTTTTCAGCAGCGACAGTATCACTACTGCCAGACACTCTGCAGCAACCAGTATCACCTTCGGTTCTTGTTTGAACATCTCCATGACAGCGCCGCAGAATTCCACGATCACGCCCAAGCTTCCTATGCCTGCCAGAACCATTATCGAAAGCATCGAAACGATCAGGCTTGCGCACACTATTATCAGCGCCGATACACCCTTTGATGTTATAAGCTGCCACGGCTTTACAGGAAGAGTATGCATAAGATATCCCTCATCTCCGAGAAGCCCCTTATAAAACCTCATTATTATTATCACCACAGAAGCTGCTGCCATCGCAATGAACACTGCTATGTAAAGCATCCCCGCGATTCCCTGAAACAGATTTATCAGCGTACTTGCAATAGAACTGCTTCTCATGAGATTATCCATAAAATTGCTGCTTATGCTGAAAAGAAAACTGGTCATTATCAGTGCCGCCCAGATCACGCCCATCAGCTTTATGCTCGATCTAAGTTCGTATTTTATAAGTTTACCTGTCATATCTGTTCACCCCCGTCACCGGAACCATCCTGAATGTGTCTCTGAATACGTCATCTATCGATTTCCCCTCTCTTTCCTTAATATCATCGACCGCCTCATGTCTCGTCACGCTGCCGTCATTGATGAATATCACCTCATCCAGCACTCTTTCTATGTCTGAAATAAGATGCGTGGAAATTATCACTGTGCCGTCTTCGTTGTAGTTGTTTATTATTGTGGAAAGTATATAGTCGCGCGCCGCCGGATCCACTCCTGCTATAGGCTCGTCAAGCAGATACAGCTGTGCTTTCCTGCTCATCACCAGTATGAGCTGCACTTTTTCTCTCGTGCCCTTTGACATAGTCTTTATCCTGTCAGCGGCCGCTATCCCCATAGCCGCACACATTTCCTCAGCCTTGCAGCGGTCAAAATCGTTGTAAAATTCCTCGAATATATCGAGCAAATCTTTCACATGCATCCAGTCTGCGAAATACCCCCTGTCCGGCAGATAGCTCACGATCGATTTCGTGTAGGTGCCCGGCCTGACCCCGTCTATCAGTATCTCACCTTTCGTCGGTCTGATCAGACCGTTGAGCAGCTTGATCAGCGTGGTCTTACCGCTGCCGTTCGGCCCCAGAAGTGCTATTATCTTTCCTCTGCCGATACACAGATCGACGTCCTTCAGCGCCTCTTTGCTGCCGAAATTCCTGCAGAGGCCGCTGCACTGTATCAGAGTTCCTGTTTTCATTTTTTCTCATCCCCTCTCTCCTGTATCATCTCAACTATATCATCTGCATCATATCCGATAGCTTCCATTTCCCTTATAAACTTTTCGATGTTCTGCATCGCTATCTGCTCTTTCATCCTGACCACCAGTCCTTCATCTGTTGTAACAGTCCTGCCCGCAGTCCTGTTGGTAATAACGAATCCGTCATGCTCCAGCTCACTCAGCGCCCTCTGCATGGTGTTGCGGTTAACACCGGCATCCTCTGCCAGCTCGCGTACCGTCGGGAACGATCCTCCCATCTGAAACCTGCCGGCCACTATGGCTATGATGAGCTGTTCTTTGAGCTGCGGCCATATAGGCCTGCTGTCATCAAGCTTCCACTCCAATATTGCCCCCTCCTTCTATGTTTATCATCACTGTGATCATTGTTGTCTGATCCCGGTTTCTGCTTTGGTTTTAGTTCTGGTTTTGATTTGCACTTTGCTCTGATGCTGCAAAAGCCTGCAGGTCTTCGAAAGTCTGCACTTCTTCATCTCTTGTCTCATTGTCGTATTGTCCTATGTACTTATGACAATAATATAACTCTGCCTAACAGTTTTGTCAACAGTTTTCGAGATGATTATTTCTTATGTTTTTGATTCTGGGTCTGATCGATGTAATTCATAACACATATGATCCGCATTTTCCCACAAAAAAATCTCTCCATACGATTTCCCGCATAGAGAGATTCTTTATGTCTTCGATCATTATGTAAATCGCACTCCCCGGCCTGTCCGGCTGGCAGCATCTGCGGCTTTTACTTATATCTCTTCGAGATCGACGCTGCAGTTGTGATGTACTTTCTGCACGTCATCGTTGTCTTCAAGAGTGTCGATCATCTTCTTGAGAGCCTTCAGATCTTTCTCATCTGTAGGCGCCGCTTCCATTGAAGGTACGAACTCAACATCGGAATCAACGATCTCATAGCCTGCGTCTGCCAGCGCTCCATGAACGTCTGTGTAGCTTTCGGGTGAAGTCTGGATCTCAAAGCTGTCATCATGAGTTATCATATCGTCTGCCCCTGCTTCGAGAGCAACTTCCATCAGTGCATCTTCATCGATATCATCAGTCTTTTCAATGATGATTATCCCCTTTCTTGAGAACATGTATGAAACGCATCCAGGTGTTCCCAGATTGCCTCCGTTCTTGTCGAAAGTCGATCTTACAGCTGCTGTAGTTCTGTTTCTGTTGTCAGTAAGAGTTTCTACGATGACAGCAACACCGCCTACACCGTATCCTTCAAAACTGAGTTCTTCATAAGTCTCGCCCTCAAGCTCGCCTGTTCCCTTCTTGATAGCGCGCTTGATGTTGTCATTAGGCATTCCTATGCCCTTTGCTTTTTCTATTGCAACCCTCAGAGTAGCGTTGTAGTCCGGGTCTCCGCCTGCTTTCGCTGCTACTATGATGGCTCTTGCGTATTTCGTGAACATAGCTGCACGCTTAGAATCCTGTGCTGCTTTTCTGCCTGCTATTGTTCCGTGTCTTCCCATGGAGACACCTCCTAACCTTAATTTTTTTCAATACAGATAAAATTATACACCTTGGGCTGCATAAATTCAAGGTTAATATAGCAGCATACATGTTCTATGCCTAGCTTGCATGTTCTTCCGAATCAATGGATCTTATGCTCTGAGCCTGCAGTTCCTCATCTGTCACAGCTGCAGCACTATCACAGCATGCCGCCTGCACGCCGCCTGCATCTCCAAGTGAGACTGTCCCCGTTTGTGATGCCGTTGTGCCTGCACCATCTGCAGCTGCTGTGTTTTCACCGGCAGCATCCCTTGCCTCAGCTTCCTTCTTCTCGAGATTCTTGTGCGCCGTCGCCATCATCAGCTTTATCCTGTTGAGCTGGTTGACGTCAGATGCACCCGGGTCGTAGTCAATCGCAGCAATGTTTGCCATAGGATTTCTCTTCCTGAGAGCCTTCATCATACCTTTGCCCGTAACGTGATTAGGCAGGCACGCGAACGGCTGCATGCAGATTATGTTCTCCACGCCATCGTCGATCAGGTCGACCATTTCACCTGTGAGCAGCCAGCCTTCGCCGCACTGGTTTCCGAGCGAGATAATCTCCGTAGCCTTCTTCGCGATATCCTTTATGAACATCGGCTGATGGAAACGCTTGCTTTCCTCGAGAGCCTTTCTCATCGGCTTTCTGAAAAACTCCAGCACGTCTATTGCGATCTTATTGCCCATCATCGTCCCATACGAACCCGACAGGTTGCGGTAGTTGAACTCCTTGCTGTACATCCCGTACATGAAGAAATCTATCATATCGAGCACGACAGCCTCGCCGCCCTCTTTCTCTATGATGCCGACCACATCGTTATTGGCATTAGGGTGATATTTTACCAGTATCTCTCCTACCACGCCAACCTTCGGCTTCTTTATATCCAGCAGAGGCAGCTCGTCAAACTCCTTTACGATGCCTGCTATAATATGCCTGAACTTCACGAGACTGCCGTTCTTTACATTTCGGTTGGCTACTCTAGACCACTTCTCGAAAAGTGCATTCGCCGAGCCAGGCACTTTTTCATACGGTCTCGTCGCATAGAGCACACGCATGAACAGATCGCCGTAAACCAGCGCCATCACACCGCGCTTTACGAACTTCATCGAGATCTTAAAGCCCGGATTCGTCTCAAGTCCCGCCATGTTTACCGAGATGACAGGTATCTGCTCCATGTTGAGATCCTTCAGAGCCTTTCGCAAAAGCGCAACATAGTTGCTGGCTCTGCAGCCTCCACCCGTCTGACTCATGAAGATTCCGACTTTGTCGAGGTCCACTTCGCCTGACTTGAGGTACGAGATTATCTGTCCAAGCGTCACTATCGTAGGATAGCACGCATCGTTGTTTATGTATTTCAGACCTTCATCTACCGCGTTCTTATCGACGGTCGGAAGCCTCTTTACCTTGTACCCCGCACTGCCGATAGCCGCCTCGAGGAACTGGAAATGTATCGGAGACATCTCAGGTATGAGTATCGTGTAGTCTTTTCTCATTTTCTTCGTAAAGTACACTCTCTCATACGGATTCCTGTCCTCCACATGCTTAACACCGTTCTTGTCTCGCTCGTCCATAGCCGCCTTGAGCGACCTGATCCTTATCTTTGCAGCACCCATGTTGGTACCCTCGTCGATCTTGAGAACAGTATAAAGCTTGTTGTTTTTCTTTGTTATCTCTTCAACTTCGTCCGTCGTCACCGCATCGAGACCGCAGCCGAATGAGTTGAGCTGAACGATCTCAACATCGTCAGTAGTTCCTGCGAATGTCGCCGCCTTATAAAGCCTTGAGTGATACATCCACTGGTCGAGCACTCTGATTGGGCGTTCCAGT
>CAVEWO010000121.1:0-5342 GCA_963619345.1 Bacteroidaceae bacterium | reverse complement strand
AATAGTAACCATCGTAAATCTTCTTGGAATGAATTTCACAAAAATATTTAACAACACCCTTATTGTTATCCAGCTGATATTCCTTGTCTCCGTAATTCTGTTTTCAATAAAATACATCGTTGGCGGCGGCGGACTTGGAACCCTTGGCGATACGTCAGCGTTCTTTAATACAATTGAATTCAATACTCCTGAAGTCGGCTGGGCCGGAATATTCGGCGGAGCATCCATCCTCTGTATGTCATTCCTCGGATTTGACTCTGTTACAACTATAGCAGAAGAAACTATCGAGCCTGAAAAAACTATAGGAAAGGCTCTTCTGATTACATGTTTTGCAGCCGGCGGAACATTCATACTGACTTCCTACATCATGCAGTCAGCTTGGCCTGAAGCTTGGTTCTCATTCGAGGATGCAGAAGCAGGAGCATATGAATATATGATTCATGTTCTTGGAAATGTTGCCGGTATCATTTTCTGTGCAATATTCATCATCGGGGCTACAGCTTCTGCAGTTGCATCATCCGCATCAGCTGTAAGAATCCTCTATGGTATGGGACGAGATGGTCTGCTTCCAAAGAAAATATTCGGATATGTTAACAAGAAAACTAAGATTCCTGCTATCAACGCTGTAATCATCGGAATAATCTCCATGTCAGCCCTCATCCTTGATCTCTCCGCCGCTGCGTCACTTGTAAATTTCGGTGCACTGCTGGGATTCGTAATGGTAAACCTGTCAGTTATCGCCCATTACTTCATCAAAGGTAAGCAGAGAGGCGGCGGCTCCATCGTGAAGTATCTGATTTGCCCGATTATCGGTGCTGTTATATGCGCTGTTCTTTGGATAAACCTTGACAGTCTTTCAAAGATACTTGGCTGTATATGGCTCATCATCGGATTCATTGCACTGGCAGCTTCAACTAAGTTCTTCCGAGAACTGCCTCCGGAAATGAACCTGAATGAATAATACAAATCAGAATTGAGATGATATTCAACCGTTAAGTACACTCTCTTGCCGGGCAGATTAAGATCTCCATCAACTGCAAGAAAGTAAGCGCCAAATCATGGCAAATTGTGTTAGCGCAGGTATTAGCGCAGGTGTTAGCGCATAAAAAAACAAAAATGATCCCCGCGTCAAACGCAGGGATCAGACTGCAGATAAAACCCGGCACCTTATTTCTAAGGCCGGGCTTTTGTCTGCAGTCTGAGAAGGCTCTGCAAAAGAGCCTCCCCGTATATTGCCGCTGTGTCTATTTCATCAGCTTTGTTATTTTAGCCATGTCTTTGATCTCATTGTCTGCATAGGTTTTGACATTTTTTAATGTGTCTGTCAGGGCGTTTTTATAAACGTTAATTGTTTCATCAGTAACAGCTGCATCTGAATTGCCGTTTGCTGCCTTGACAAGCTCATATGTCGTATGTCCTGTGTAAACTACAGGTGGCATTGAGTCTGTTCCCCAGAAAGTCTTGTCTGCCGATATGTATTTCTGGTCATACATTTTGACAACGGCATCCGAGCCTTTTGTTCCGAATATGTAATAGTTGTATTCAAGACCGCCGTTCAGACCGTACAGAACATCTGCAGCTCCTGTTTCATCGTCATTTGTAAGCTCGTTGTTTTCAAGTGCGCTTATTGCCGTTTTTAATATCTCGGCATTGCTGTTTATTGTAGGGTGTCCGTATGCCACATCTTCCACGCTTGCTTCAAAGAAGCACTTTTGAATCTGCGCGAAAATTTCAAGAGTCCGGCTGTTCAGTTCCACGCCTTCGGCTCTTATTGCGGCAGTGTCCTCTTCTGCTTTTGCAGCTTCCTCATAAGCCGCATTTATTTCTGCAATCTTCGCATTGTAATCCTCTGCCGCTGCTCTCATATCAGCAATAGCGGTTTTGTAGCTTTCGATGTCAACGCCGGCTTCTTTGGCAATATCATCGTTCAGATTTGCCTCCAGACGATCGCAGGTCTTAGTCATGTCAAGCTCAAGGGCAGGGGTCTTGTCGATATATATTGCATATGCGCCGTACCAGTAGAGGTTGCCGAGCATTGTTGCTTCCGACCATGTTTCTTTGCTGTCCTCTGTTGTGTGGTATCTCTGGCACATGAATTTATCGCCGAGGAACCCGTTTATGAGATATGGTACGCCATGCCATCTGTAGGAAACTCCATCCTCCATGTTGCTGGCATCGACAGGCTCTGCTTCAAGCGCAATTTCTGTCATAGGCACAATACCTGACTCCTCAATGAGTTTTTTGCTCATTGTTCCGAATTCCGGAACGCAGGAAACTCGCAGAGTTTTGTCCTCAGGCTCAAATGCAGGAAGCTCGCAGTTGAGCATTGCTATTGTTTTTTCTGCCCATTCAGGTTTAGCTTCGTCGATTACACCCCATGCTCCTGTTGTCCAGTCAAACTGAGCGTCTGTTGCGCCCCATTCCTCTGCACCGTGAGCTACTACCGCGATATCATTTTCAGGAACATATCCTGAGTCTATCATAGCTTTTGCTATGGTGAAGTCCATACCTATTGCAGCGCAGTCATCCTGAAAACCGTACCAGTATTTGTCGTAATGACCCGACAGCATTATCTGCTGATCAGAGGATTTGCCTTTGATATATCCCACAACACTGTAGGTAGTGCCTTCGCCCGGCGCAAACTCTGCGTCAATCGTAAGAGTTGCCTTGCTGTTCCCGGCTTTAACCGCATCTAATATATCCTGTGCCTGATTGTAGCTTATTGCAACTGTAGGAATCAGATCGGGGCAGCATATATCCTGAACGTTTGCTGTATCCTCATTGAGCTCTCCGTAGCCGCTGTTTGCATAGCTGATAAGAGCTGCAGCGCCTTTTTCGTGAGCCTGTCTTATGTAGCCGTCAATCCATGATTCGCTTGACTGGTCTACCTGTGCAAGCACTATTTTGCCTTCTACATCAATACCATTATAGTCAGATTCAAAACCTGTGCCTACGTTAACGATTTCAGCTGTGATACCGTCTTCATCTGTACCTGTGCACTGATATGCTGCAGGTGTCAGGTCGATTTCAGTTCCTTCAACAGTAAAGCTTGAATCATTGAACTGGAATTTGTCAACTGTGGTGGCGATCTTTTCAACATCGGTAAGCCCGATGGCTTCCATTTCTTCTGCAAGGAAATCAGCGCATCTGTGTTCTGCATCGGATCCTGCTGTTCTCCAGCCCAGCTCACAGTCCCAGTATTCCTCGTCATAGGCGAGTTTTTCTGTCAAATCATATGCATACTCCATATCTATTGCGTTTGCATACTTCTCAACATCTGCTGTCATTGACAGGTCTGAATCAAGGCTCACTCTGCTGCCGCAGCCTGTGAAGCACATTGCGATTGTCACTGTCAGCGCTGTTATGCAGGTCAGTAGTTTTCTTTTCATTTTCACTCCTCCTGTTCTCCGTTTTTAATTTTCGAGCTTCTTCATTCCTGTCTTTAAGAAGCTCAGAGTTTTCTGTACAACGTGTCTCTATCCTCCTTTTGTCTCTTGCCTTTTTATTGAATATTAGCAAAATTCACATCAATTATCAATAACCCACCATAGTTACTTTCTGAATTCAGCACATATCTGCTTACAGGTGCTTTATTCTCATTGTTCCGCCACTCGTTCCCGATATGCCTGTTATCTTATGCAGAATTTTAGTTTTTCTATGCGCAATATGGTATAATAGATCCATCTTTGAAGCACTTATATTGTATTATCTGCAATGCATAATTTAAAGAAGCGCATATACAATGCGCCATTTGCAGAACAAGGTAAAAAAACAGCAATGCTTACATGCAGGATCATTATTAACTGCCGGAGGTGAAATTTTGCAGCCGTTCAATATTCTGAGTCAACACACTTTATCTGCAGCTGCCGGGCTCGTGTGCCTTGTGCTTATCATTATTCAGGGCAAGGAACAGCTGAAATCAAAGGCAGTGTACAGAAGCACTTTTGGTTTCGCACTGAATATCATAGCCATAAGCCTGATGCTTTACTTTCTTTATGCTGCAGAGATTCTGCTGAACAGTTATAATGTACCGGCACCTTTGCGGGCACTTGACTATATGCTGTATTCAGCTCTCCCTTTCACCTGGCTTTTTCTTCTGGATGCGCTCTGCAGGGAATCCGACAGCACATTCAGATCAAAATGGATTGTCGCAGGAAAAGCACTGTCTGCTGCAGGAATGGCAGTCTTCTCACTTATCACAATATTTGCAATGAACAACACGTACTATATCGAAAACCCTGCACTGCTGCTGCTTTACCATCTCACTGAAATCATTTTTGCCGCTGCATGCACTGCCATCATAATAATCTGTGCTTTCCAGGCCCTTGACCGCATACTCCTCACAGCAATCAGAAAATATGTAATGGCCGGCTCGGTTATACTCAGTATTTATCTGTTATTTCAGATTCCTCTCTGTATAGACATTGGAACGAAAAAAATTGCTGCATGGGGCAGCAAAGATTATTCCGGCTGGATTTTGCTTATTATAAATATCCTCACATGCTGGTTCATTTATAAAAAAGACTTTCAGAGGCTTTACCTCGCTCCTGATAACTCTATAATCGAGGTCGATGAACTCACATCCAGACTGGACATGACTGCTCAGGAATACAAACTGACGCACAGAGAACGTGAAATTATTGAACTGGTTTATAAAGGTCTGTCAAATAATGACATATCCACAGAATTGTATATATCTCTTAATACTGTAAAATCTCACATGCGTAATATTTTCGAAAAAACCGGCGTAAACACCAGGATGGAACTGACTTATGTCATAAACAGCCAAAAGCTACAGAAATAACGATTTATGATCTCCAGGGCGGTGCTTTTTTGATCAAAAACAACATCTTACGAAAACAGTATATACTGAACGAACTTGATCAGCTTACCGCATCAGAAGTTTTCATTGATTTACGAGATTCCTGTGTCGTGGAGCCGGTAATGTTCCGGCGGAATACATACTCTTTGCCATGGCGCATAACCTGGGGTGGCTTCATAGCAGGATCCAAAACGATAAAATCGATCTGCATCTTTATGAGCTGAAACAGGAAAAAGAAGCTGCATAATTTTGAATAAAAAACCTGAAGCAGAAATTCAGAGACGGGACTGGTGTCTGTCCCTTTTTTCCTGTTAAAGCACTAATAAAAAACCCGAAGCATATTGCCTCGGGCTTTTTATTGGTGCGGATAAAGGGATTCGAACCCCCATGAAGTAACCCTCACACGGACCTGAACCGTGCGCGTCTGCCAATTCCGCCATATCCGCATATCCAAGCGACCCTCTTATTATACTACATATTCAGGTTATTGCAAGTAGTTTTCGGAAATTTTTTAGAAACT
>CAVEWO010000120.1:0-5386 GCA_963619345.1 Bacteroidaceae bacterium | reverse complement strand
GCAGTATGTATTTCGAAGTGAATTTTATACCTTTTTCGAGTTTTGCAGGTCTTTTGAAAAACGCGACGATCATGCCGATCAGGATGCCGAATACCGGTCCGCCGACTATAGGGAAAAGACCTCCCAGGATACGTGCGGGGATCGCCGCCGCAAGGCAGAAAACTATGCCGATAAGTGTTTCTGATTCAAAAAATTTCTGTTTCATGTCATATTCTCCTTTTGTGCTACAGAAAATATTAAAACATATATCGTGATTTGTAAAGACCGCAAAAATATATTGACAGATACCATACAGGGGTATACTATATAGACGTGATAAAGATATGCGAAAAGGAGACGGATCTTTATGGAAACAGGAAACATGAAATGTCAGAACTGCTGTCACAAGACCAAGGAACGTTCGCCGCAGGAATACAAGAAGCTGGTGAACAGACTCAGCAGGATAGAAGGGCAGATAAGAGGCATCAAGAAAATGGTAGAGGAAGATGCGTACTGTACGGACATACTGATACAGGTGGCGGCAGTGAACGCTGCACTGAATTCTTTCAATAAAGAGCTGCTGGCGAGCCATATCAAGACATGCGTGGCAGAAGACATAAGAAACGGCAAGGATGAAACAATAGATGAACTAGTATCGACATTGCAGAAGCTGATGAGATAGAACGGGAGGAACGTGATGTTGAAACAGTATAAGGTTACGGGAATGAGCTGTGCTGCGTGCAGCAGCAGAGTAGAGAAGGCGGTGAGCAAGGTGCCGGGTGTGGAAAGCTGCTCGGTGAGCCTTCTTACGAATTCGATGGGAGTCGAGGGTACGGCATTGCCGTCGGAGATAATATCGGCAGTAGAGGCTGCTGGATACGGCGCTTCGGAAAAGGGCAGCCCGGGTGATGCCGGTGAAAACGGCGCCGGAGTACAGATATCTGCAGATGAGGAGCTTCTGAAGGATACGGAAACGCCGCTGCTGAAAAGGCGCCTGATCGTGTCGGTGGCAGTGCTGATCGTGCTGATGTATTTTTCGATGGGCCATATGATGTGGAACTGGCCGATACCTTCGGTACTCAATGGGAATCATGTTGCCATGGGACTTATACAGCTGCTGCTTTCCGCGATCATAATGGTGATAAACCAGAAATTCTTCATAAGCGGCTTTAAGAGCCTGTGGCATAGAGCGCCGAACATGGATACACTCGTGGCACTCGGTTCGGGTGCGGCATTCGTTTACAGCACATATGCGCTGTTTGCTATGACGGATGCTCAGATGAACGGGGACATGTCCGCTGTGATGAAATACATGCATGAATTTTATTTCGAGTCTGCGGCGATGATACTGGCACTGATAACGGTCGGCAAGATGCTCGAGGCGCGTTCCAAGGGAAAGACAACAGATGCGCTGAAAGGTCTGATGAAGCTGGCGCCGAAGACAGCAGTGATACTCAGAGACGGCGAGGAAGTAACGGTGCCTGCATCGCAGGTAAAAAAAGGCGATATATTCGTAGTTCGCCCGGGAGAGAGCATACCTGTAGACGGTATAGTGAAAAGCGGTATGAGTGCGGTCGATGAAGCGGCGCTGACCGGAGAGAGCATGCCTGTGGACAAAGCTCCTGACGATGCGGTATCCGCGGCGACGATAAACCAGTCGGGATTCCTGCAGTGCGAGGCGATACGAGTAGGCGAGGACACTGCACTTTCACAGATAATAAAGATGGTCAGCGATGCTGCGGCGACAAAAGCGCCGATAGCGAAAGTCGCAGATAAGGTATCGGGAATATTCGTACCGGCAGTCATCGCGATAGCGGCGGTGACGATAATGGTGTGGCTGCTGGCAGGACAGACTGTCGGATTTGCACTGGCGAGAGGCATATCGGTGCTTGTAATAAGCTGTCCGTGTGCGCTCGGACTTGCGACGCCGGTGGCAATAATGGTAGGAAACGGTATCGGGGCAAGGCGCGGCATACTTTTCAAGACGGCTGTATCGCTTGAAGCGACTGGAAAGGTGCAGATAGCGGCTCTTGACAAGACCGGGACTATCACGAAGGGTGATCCGAAAGTTACAGATATCATACCTGTGCAGGGTATATCCGAAGACAAGCTGATGACATATGCATATTCGCTGGAGGCGATGAGCGAGCATCCCCTTGCAAAAGCTGTGGTCGCAGCTTCAGAGGAGCGCGGACTTGAGACTTTGGATATCAGTGATTTTAAAATACTGCCGGGCAGTGGTCTGTCGGCGATGCTGGATGGAGAAGATCTTTGCGGCGGAAGTCTGAGCTTTGCATCAGAGAATGCAGAGCTTGACAATGAGATCAGACTAAAGGCAGAAAGCCTTGCGGAGGACGGGAAAACACCGCTGTTTTTCATAAAAAACAAAAAAGTTATCGGCATGATAGCAGTTGCCGACGTTATAAGGGAAGACAGCCCGGCGGCAGTGAAAGCGCTGCAGGATATGGGTATCCGGGTAGTGATGATCACCGGAGACAATCGCCGAACTGCAGAGGCCGTGGGAAAACAGGCCGGTGTCGATCAGGTGATCGCGCAGGTGCTGCCTGACGGCAAGGAAGCTGCGGTACGCGAGCTTCAGAAGTACGGCAAGGTTGCGATGGTTGGAGACGGCATCAACGATGCACCGGCGCTTACAAGAGCTGATACAGGTATCGCGATAGGAGCAGGCACGGATGTTGCGATAGATGCGGCAGATGTGGTGCTGATGAACAGCAGTCTGAGCGATGTGCCTGCAGCAGTGCGCCTCAGCAGGCTGACACTCAGGAACATACACCAGAATCTGTTCTGGGCGTTCATATACAATGTTATCGGGATACCGCTCGCGGCAGGAGTGTGGATACATCTTCTGGGCTGGCAGCTCAACCCGATGTTCGGTGCGGCAGCGATGAGTCTGTCCAGTTTCTGCGTAGTGACAAACGCACTCACGCTGAATCTGTTTGATATAAGGAATACCAGACACGACAGGAAAAGAAAACGTATAGATATTCCGCAAATCATAAATGAAGACGATGAAGATGAAAAGGAGGAACCAGGAATGAAAAAGACTATAATGATCGAAGGCATGATGTGCAGGCACTGTGAGGCAACGGTAAAAGGATCGCTAGAGTCTCTTGATGGTGTAAAGGGTGCAAAGGTGAGCCACGAAAAGGGAAAGGCTGTAGTAAAGCTTTCTGACGATGTGGCTGATGATGTGCTCAGGAAAGCCGTTGAAGACAAGGATTTCAAGGTAATTTCCATAGAATAGCACATACGATGTTATTTTTTCACTGTAGACAAAATATAATATCCCGGGTGGTGATATTATGATAATCATGGTGAGAAAAAACGGATTGATCAAAAAAATAGGGATAATAGCCGCAGCATGTGTATTTGCTGTGGCTGTTTCTTCAGGTGCGGATATCGTAAGGGAAAAGGCAGTCAGCGGCTATGCTGACGAAAACTGGGGGCTGAGCTTTCAGCAGGAGGGGCAGCCGCCTGTGGGGAATGCGACTGTCGAATACCTGGCGAAATACGACGCGTTTTACATGAAAAAGACCGATAAGAAAGTGCTCTATCTGACATTCGATGCAGGATATGAGAACGGGTATACGGCCAAGATACTCGATGTCCTTAAAAAACATGATGTAAAGGCGGCGTTCTTTCTGGTAGGTAACTACATCGAGACGAGTCCTGAGCTTGTAAAGCGCATGGTCGACGAGGGTCATACAGTCGGCAATCACACGTTCACTCATCCTGACATGTCGGCGATATCGACGAAGGAGGCTTTCGAAAAGGAGCTCACGGAACTCGAAAACAAGTACAGGGAAGTGACCGGAAAGGAAATGAAAAAGTACTACAGACCTCCGCAGGGCAAGTACAGCGAGTCCAATCTCAAAATGGCCAGTGCCATGGGATACAAGACTGTATTCTGGAGTCTGGCATACGTTGACTGGTACGAGTCGGATCAGCCGACTGCGGAAGAGGCGTTTTCAAAACTGATCCCGAGGGTACATCCTGGCGCGATCGTGCTGCTGCACAGTACCTCGAAGACTAACAGCGAGATACTGGATGAGCTGCTGACTAAATGGGAAGACATGGGCTACAGCTTCGGAACGGTAAAAGATTTATAAAACTGCTGTTAATTCCGACTGCGATATTGTAAAATACATATAAGATCTGGATATAGAGGGAGGAAGACGCGATGCCATTACTTTTACTTCTAGGGATAATAGTAGCTATAATTGCTTTTGCCATATTCAAAGTCAACAAAGTCCAGTCGGACAGATTCATTGAGATGGTGAAAAATGCAAAACCGGCAGATGACGCGGTTGACGATGATAACGCGGACGATACGGATAAGACTGACGACTAGTACATCGAGCTTTGCGATTCCGGCATCGGCTCATAGGCGAATGACGGAAATGGCGACAAAAACTAAAACTCAAACGAACAAAAGATGATCTCTTTTCATAGTATAAAGCATACAAAAGATGCCTGCGAGACACTTTGATGGTACAGTCCGGTACCGGCAGCAGCCCGGCAGACGGAGTACCGGAGCGGTGCGTCCTGATACCTGGTCCTGACCGGCGGATAGATGAAAGGGGATTTTTTTATGGCAAACTGTAACTGCAATACTGGTAATACCGGTTTCAATATAACTTGCGAGAACTGCGAATTTACAGGACCGTGGCAGCGCGGAGGAAGATGCGGATCTATAGTTCCGTCCTGCGGCTGCGGCGGCGGAACAGGAACCGGAAACGGTGAAAGAGGCTGTGGATGCGGAGGAACGACTTCGACAACTTCAGGTACTGCCTGGACTTCCGACACATGCGGGACTTCGAATACATGCTGCGGCTGCGGTGGAGGCTGCGGCTGCGGCAGATAAGCGGTGAGGAACAGCTGAACAGCACACTGCCGCATACCGGAAATGGCAGAACCGTGAAATCTGCGGCGGCTGCCACAAGGAACCGGCAGTGATAAAACAGCAATAAAAGCCCGCCGTCTGTGAAAACGGCGGGTTTTAACATACAGACATATTAAAATGTTAGTTTTTGAGGCTCTGCATAGGTGCAGGGATACGGCCTCCTCTGTTGATCATCACAGCAGAGGATTTTTTATTGATCTTCATAATAGGTCCTTGACCTAGAAGACCGCCGAAGTCGAGCATTTCACCTTCCTTGTGACCGATGGCAGGTATCACTCTGACAGCGGTAGTCTTGGAATTGACCATGCCGATCGCGGCTTCGTCAGCGATGATAGCAGCGATGGTTTCCTGCGGGGTATCGCCAGGAAGGACGATCATGTCGAGGCCTACGGAGCATACGGCAGTCATCGCTTCGAGTTTTTCGATCGAAAGCGTGCCGGATTCAGCTGCGCTGATCATGCCTGCGTCCTCGGATACAGGAAT
>CAVEWO010000119.1:0-5419 GCA_963619345.1 Bacteroidaceae bacterium | reverse complement strand
GAACCGGTGCAGCCGTATATGATAGTGCCAAGATGGAGCAGCTGTTACAGTCGGCCGACTGATAGTTTCACATGGATTTGGCGAAAAAGAACTCCCTCAAAAAGAAGGAGTTCTTTAGACTTTTAAAAGCATATTTTATATTGTCAGCTCGTATATTCATCTGAAATCAGCCATTCGATGAGGTCCATGGATTTTATGCCTTCATATGATGAATCCATTCCGGGATTCATGGAAAGAATGATTTTTTCGTAATTATCACTGATTTTCTGCAAAGGAGTCAGTTCTCTTTTGCGCACATCTTCGCTTGTCATAGACTCGGTCACCTGAACGTATATCTTGTCATCTGCTTTTGTGGCAATGAAGTCAACCTCGGCATTATCTACCTTGCCGATGGATACATCGTAGCCGCGTCGCAGCAGTTCGAAATATACGACATTTTCTAAAGCGTGACCGCTGTCACGGCTTCTGAAGCCGAGCAGATAGTTTCTGAGGCCGATATCTACTATATAATATTTGCCGAGCGTGCGAAGGAATTCTTTGCCTTTAATGTCGAATCTTTTGATTTCATAAAAGAAATATGATTCAAGCAGGGCATTGACGTAAGTCTGGACTGTATGTGAGCTTGGAGGTCCTTTGCGTCTGCCGTCTTCGAACAATCCTTCATTCACGAGAGTATTGCCGATAGAGGATACAGATATGCTGCTGCCGATGTTGTCTGCAAGGAACATAACGATTTTTTTCAGTAGGACAGGGTCAGTGATACGTTTCTGGCCTCTGCGGTTTTCACGTTCAAGAATGTC
Source organism: Bacteroidaceae bacterium (assembly GCA_963619345.1). Taxonomy (GTDB): domain Bacteria; phylum Bacillota; class Clostridia; order Peptostreptococcales; family Anaerovoracaceae; genus Lentihominibacter. The sequence continues at coordinate 4,619 of CAVEWO010000119.1, read as the reverse complement.
TCGCATGATCACTGTCGAATAGATACCCTCAAGTAAAACCAGTGCTTTTTCCTGATCCAATCCGACATCAGCTATTCCCGGCATACCGCCAAATCGCATATAAGCATCAAAAAGTTCGCGTATTTCATAATGTTCCCCGTTTCTGTCAAATACCTGTTTACGAGTACCGCCAAGTGCACTTTTCGTTTCTCTGATATCAAAGTCATGAAAGTATAAAAACTCAGAAAAGGATAGAGGCAGCATTTTTATCTCTACACATCTGCCGGACAAGTAGGTAGCATATTCAGAGGACAGCATATACGCATTTGAGCATGTAACATATATGTCACAGTTAAAATCGACACGAAAAGAATTCACAGCATCTTCCCAGTCAGGAACGCGCTGCACCTCATCAAAGAAAAGATACATCCTTTTATCGGGTATGATACGCTGTTTCACATAATAGTAGAAATCATCACTGTTCATGTTTCTGAATGAGTAAGATTCGAAATTCATTTCGATGATTTGCTCATCTGTGATGCCACTCTCTTTCAAATGAAGGATCATTAGCTTAAGCAGACTGGATTTGCCGCATCTGCGGATTCCGGTGACGATTTTCACCGGTTCAGTATCCTGAAAAGCTATGATTTTGTTTAAATATAAATTTCTTTTTTTGAGTCTATGAGTATCTATCATCTGATATGCCTCCTTATGAAAGAGTATAGCAAAAACTTTTAAAAAAATAAAGTTTTTGCACTGAAATGCAGAAACTTTTAAAAATCGACTTTTTTTGCACTGTTGTTAAGCTTATAAAGCCTGTAAATAAAAAAGGGAGTTTATCGCATTACTTATAAAATATAAGATGCGGCAGACTCCTTTTTATTATGTCTTGATTCAGTCCCTGCATGAAGCGAGGTCCTTGACTATTTCGGATATGTTTCGGAGCTGGCGCTCGTCCAGCTTCTTCATATCATTGATGATAGAACGGATCTGCTCCGGGTATTCAAGATCGGTATCAAAAAATTCCTGCGGCGTGATGTCGAGGTATTCACAGATATAGAAAAAGCCGGTCAGCGAAGGAAGCGCTTTGCCGGATTCAATATTATTTATATATCCCGGGTTTTGCCCCATGGAAAGGCTCATGTCTCTTGCAGAAACATTTTTTTTGAGTCTTAATTCGACCAATCTGTCTTTAAATGTGTCTTCCCAAATCGTATCCATTGTATAAAACTCCTTCTAAGATATATTAGCTGTTATGTAATGTAATCTTATTGGAGGAAATGTGTTATTTATTCTCGAAATGATGGAACAAAAATGATACAATGTTAAGAAATATAGGAATGTAAACGATATTGTTGACTGTTTTTATAAAATTCAATCAATATTATTAAAAAGGATGAAGCATATATGAAAGCACCAAAGATGATCGACAACAGACAGATGGGGACTGTTGCAGATGAACTCAAAAGCAGCGTGAGGAAAGGCTCAAAGCTATCAGTCATATCAGCATATTTCACCTTGTATGCATATCGTGCACTGAAAAAGGAACTGGAGAAAGTGGACTCATTCCGTATGGTCCTTACAGAACCAGCGTTTCTTGAAAAAAAGGAAGAACAGATAGAATTCCGCATTCAGCATAATGCAGAGAAAACGATCGCCGGAAATGAATATGAAATAAAATTGAAAAATGAGATGCTTCAGGTTTCTGTTGCCAGAGAATGCGCCGAATGGCTCAGAAGCAAAGCAGAAATAAAATCTCTTAAGCATGTCAATCCTGCGCAGATGAGAATGATACATGTCGATAATGCAAATGCGGACGAAAGCGTATGCATAAATGGCACAGTTGATTTTACAACGGACGGACTGGGGATAACGGCCTCTGACAGGATAGACGCCAACACGTGTCTTTACGGGCAGGAAAGCACAGGCGTATATCTGCAGCTGTTTGACAGCCTTTGGAACAGGAAGACTGAGGTTGAAGATGTCAAAGAAAGACTTCTGGAAAATATACAGATCTTGTTCAAGGAGAATACCCCTGAATTCATCTACTTCGTAAACCTCTATCATATCTTCCACGATTATCTCGGAGAACTGACAGAAGATAATATTATAAAGACCGCTACAGGCATACAGGATACCGTTGTCTGGAACAAACTTTATAAATTCCAGACGGACGGGGTAATGGGAGCCATCGAGAAGCTGGAAAAGTTCAACGGATGTATCATAGCGGACAGCGTTGGACTGGGAAAGACTTTCACGGCCCTGGCAGTCATCAAATATTATGAACTCCGGAACTGCAGAGTGCTGGTTCTTGCGCCGAAAAAACTGCATGACAACTGGTCTGTCTATACGATGAACGATACCAGGAATATCCTTGAAAAAGACAGGTTCCGTTATGATGTCCTGAATCATACGGACTTGACGAGGACAAGCGGCATGTCAGGCGGAATGAATATCGCTACAGTAAACTGGGGTAACTATGACCTTGTAGTCATCGATGAGAGCCATAATTTCAGAAACAACAATCCTTCCAATGACAGAGTGACAAGATATCAGAAACTGATGAACGACGTGATCAAAGCGGGGATCAGGACAAAGGTTCTGATGCTCTCTGCAACACCTGTAAACAACAGGATGAATGACATCAAAAATCAGATCTCTTTCATCACAGAAGGCGACAACACTGCTTTCAAAGATGCAGGTATCCCAAGCATAGAGCATGTACTGAAGAAAGCCCAGACTGTATTCAACAGATGGTCTGAGCTTGATGATGAAGAGCGCACCACTGAGAAATTCGTGGACATGATGGACGTGGATTATTTCAAGCTGCTTGATACAGTGACCATTGCACGGTCAAGAAAGCACATCGAAAAGTATTACAACACCAATGAAATCGGAAAGTTCCCGACACGTATGAAACCGGTCAACAGATACACCGGCATCGACATAAGCGGAGAATTCCCGCCTATAGAAAAAGTAAATCAGGTCATAAAAAAACTGTCGCTGGCGGTATTTTCACCATTGAAGTATGTGCTACCGGAGAAACGGGGAGAGTATGAGAAAAAATATGATATCGTTGTAGGCGATGGCCACTCCATATTCAGGCAGGCAGACCGTGAAACAAATCTGGTAGGACTGATGCGTGTGAATCTCCTTAAAAGAATGGAGAGCTCAATCAATTCATTCAGGCTGTCTGTAGAAAAACTCATAGAACAGATAGACTTCACCCTTGGGAAAATCGATGAAAGTGGTTCATGCTATGATCAGGAGCTTAGAATCGAAGATATAGATCCAGACGACACACTGCTGGAAACCGAACTGACTGGCAACAAGGTCAAAGTACTTCTCAAAGACATGGATCTGATCAAATGGAGCCAGGAACTTGAATATGACAGAGAGCAGCTTGAGAAACTGCACAACAGAGCATCTGTCGTCGATCCGGGAAAAGATGCAAAACTGCAGGAGCTAAAAGAGATAATAGATCAGAAGATAGCACAGCCCTTCAATACGGGGAACCGCAAAGTCATCATATTCACAGCATTTGCAGATACAGCATCGTATCTTTATGACAACCTTGCGCCATATTATCAGGCAAAGGGTATTTTTGCTGCAAAGGTGACAGGTTCGGGAACCAACAAGTCCACGATACCTCTTACACCCAGGCAGAAGCAGAAAATAAAACTTTCGGATATCTCATCTGTCTTGACTCTGTTTTCACCGAAGTCTAAGGAAAAAGCGAAGGTCTATCCGGACGTCGAAAATGAAATAGACATCCTCATAGCAACGGATTGTATTTCAGAAGGACAGAATCTTCAGGACTGCGACTTCCTGATAAATTACGATATACACTGGAACCCGGTCAGGATAATACAGAGATTCGGCAGGATCGACAGGATAGGATCTGTAAATTCAAAGATACAGCTCCTCAACTTCTGGCCGATGAAGGACCTTGATGAATATATCAACCTGCAGCAGAGAGTACAGGGCAGGATGGTGCTGCTGGATGTATCGGCCACCGGTGAAGAAAACATAATAGACGGCAGCAGCAAGGAAATGAAAGATCTGGAGTACAGACGCAAACAGCTGGAAAAGCTCCAGACAGAGGTGGTGGATCTGGAGGACATATCAGGCGGTATATCCATAACCGATCTGACTTTCAATGATTTCAAAATGGATCTTGCAGATTATATCAAGGACAACCGTGATCTGCTGGAGGATGCACCCACCGGCATATTTGCAGCAGCATACATAGATGAATCGCTGAGGGATTCAGTAGAGCCGGGAGTACTGTTCACATTGAAGCAGGTGCGAGGGCTTGAACAGACAAAGGAGCAGAATGCGCTGTTCCCATACCATGTCGTCTACATAACGGAGTCAGGTGAAGTCAAACTTACTTTCATGCATGGCAAGAAAGTCCTTGATATCATGAAAAAACTGTGCAGCGGACAGAACGAGGTCGTCCGTGAGCTTATGGACCGCTTCAATGAAGAGACAGACAGCTGCAGGGATATGAAGAAGTATTCCGATCTGCTGGAGCAGGCGATACAGAATATGATCGGCCAAAAACAGGAAATCGGCGTAGCGAGCCTGTTCTCGAAAGGCGGAACGACTATGCAGAAAGAGTTTTACGACGGGATAGA
>CAVEWO010000118.1:0-5460 GCA_963619345.1 Bacteroidaceae bacterium | reverse complement strand
ATTTTATACATTCTTCCAGCAGCATGGCGTTTGAGATGCCGTGAGGGACGTGAAAGATCGCGCCTATCGGGCGGCTCATCCCGTGGACTATCGTAACAGAGGAATTGCAGAAGCTGATGCCCGCCTCGTATGCGGCGATCGCCATCTGAGTGCGTGCGGTTTTGTCGGTGCCGTCTGTGACCGCAGCGGGCAGGAAGCTGAAGATCCTCTTGACCGCAGAAAGTGCGAAGATGTCGCTTTCCGAGAAGGATTTGACAGACGTGTATGCCTCGATGGCATGAGTGAGCGCGTCGAGACCGGTCGCTACAGTCACGCTTTTGGGTGCGTCCATGCTGTAAAGTGCGTCGACGACTGCAATGTCAGGCATCAGAAGCCTATTTTTGATCAGCATTTTGACGTCGTTTGCCGTGTCGGTTATGATTGTGACGTCTGTTGCTTCAGAGCCTGTACCGGACGTGGTTGGGATCGCGACAAGCGGCGGCCGTGAAGCAGGAATCGGCTTGCTGCAGCAATCGGATATAGTACCTGAGTTTGAAGCCAGGATCCCGACGGCTTTGGCGGCATCGAGCTGGCTGCCGCCTCCGAAGCCTATGATGAAGTCTGCGCCGCATTTGCGGTAAAGAGCTGCGCCGTTTTGCACCATGATATCGGTCGGTTCGCCTGTGATGCCTGAAAATACGGTCGAAGAAACGCCGTTTTCCTGAAGCATCGAAGTCAGCGTTTCGAGGTGCCCGGCCCTTTTCATGGAATTTCCGGAAACTATCAGCGCGTGCTTTCCGAGTGCGCTGATGTCGGCCGACGCATCGGCCAGCGCGTTTTCTCCTATGTATGTCGTTCCTGGTATAGTAAGTCTGTGTGCCATGTTGTCCTCACTTTCGGATTTTTTTATGTTATGTAAAAATTGCAGGTTGCGGTTTGTTTATATTATAATGGAAATAAGCGATATTAAAAAGTGTGAGCGCAAAAATTTCACATGTATAGATTGCAAAAAGTTTATATTGGATGACAGGAGGTTACTATGATAAAAGCGGTAAGAGGAGATATCACAAAAATAAAGGACGTGGACGCTATCGTAAATGCTGCGAATCGCACGCTGCTTGGCGGCGGCGGTGTGGATGGAGCGATCCACAGAGCAGCGGGCAGGAAGCTGCTTGAAGAGTGCAGGACTCTCAACGGATGTGATACAGGTGATGCAAAGCTGACCGGTGCTTATGATCTGCCTTGCAGTTATGTGATCCATACAGTAGGTCCGATCTGGCATGGCGGTGCTCATGGTGAAGCTGAGCTTCTGTCTTCATGCTATCGCAGAAGTCTGCAGGTCGCTGCAGAACGTGGGCTAAGACGCATCGCATTTCCGTCGATATCTACGGGTGTGTATCATTATCCTGTAAAAGAGGCGGCGTGTATAGCCGTCGAAACGGTGTCAAAGTTCCTGGCGGAGCATCCTGATGCATTCGATGTTGTGGAATGGATCCTGTTCGATGACAAGACCATGCAGGTTTATGAACAGGCGATAGAAGAAGCGGATGCCCAGTAGTAGTGTTTTACTATGAGGAAAAAGGAATCGGGTTTCCGCTGATACTGCTGCACGGTAACGGGGAGGATCACATGTGTTTTGACAGTCAGGTGCGCTTTTTTTCGGACAGATATCGCGATGATCTTTGCGCTGAGGCATCCGGAGATGATAGAAAAGCTGATCCTGAACGGCGGCAATCTGTCGCCGGCTGGGATACGGAAAAGCGTGCAGCTCCCTATAGAGATAGGATACAGGATAGCCGGAGCTTTTGCAGGAAAAAGCGCATCGGCAGCTGAAAACGCTGAAATGCTGGGATTGATGGTCAACGAGCCGAATATCGAGCCCGGTCAGCTGGCTGCGATCACGGCCCCGACGATTGTCATCGCCGGGACCAGAGACATGGTCAAACGCAGTTATACAGAACTGATCGCTGCCAGCCTGCCCGGTGCAAGGCTGCTACTTAAAAAAGGGGATCATTTTATCGCAAACCGGATCTGTTCAATGAAGTGGTACGGGAGTTTCTGGGCTGAGAGGGCAGCCTACTGATGTGTAAAAATATGTCAAATGTATGTTTTGAAAAGGATTGAAACGTTTTGGTATACAGTGGACTATTTGAATTGAGGAAGTTATGCATAAATATTCATATAGTGCAAATCAGCGCATAAATATGTGCAAATCGTATTGCTTATTAACCAGATCAGATACACTTATTTTGAGTGATGTCGAGGCTGTTACAAAATGGCGATAATAGGCTCCAAAACATACAGTGAACTGTAACGATTACAGGTATATTACGCTCGTTTTTATACAATTCCGGGGTTAGGAAAATGATTAGATCGAAAAATCAAAGCGTATGTTTATGCAATTTATCCGATCAGGAACTATCATATGCAGTATTTATATCTGTATAATGAAAATCAATAAGTGTAAATAGATGAAATCTGATTTTAGACAGTGAAATTACAAATCAGCATGAATGGACAGGAATACTTTCCATAAATACAATCATGAGTTAAAAGGAATAAAAGAATAATATAAGTACAAATGACCTCGATATGATGGTTCTTTTTATGATTCGTTATTTTCGATTTCTGTATTATCAAGAGCAAAGCTTATCATCATTACAAGAAGCTCATTTCTTGATTTTCCCGTTTTTGCTGATATTTCATCCAATTCATGTAACATCTCATCAGGTATTCTTGCTGAAACAACGGAAGACTTCCCGCCATATTTATTGGGTTTAATAATCAGTTTTTTCATAGCAACACCTCACTGAATATTCCTGTGCGGCGGAGCCACCCGTCCGGAGTGGCGTGAGCCACATGTCCAGACGGAATGAGCACTACAAGGGGGAATCCTATTCCCGCATTGATTTATCCAGACCGTATACCTCCCGCATGGATCTGTCATGCTCAGCATCAATGCTTGTGATGTTGATCTGATAGCTGTCATGTGCAATGCGATCGATAATAGCATCAGCAAGGGGACTTGCATCTCCACCAAGCTGGTCGTACCATTCGCTGAATGCATACTGAGAGCAGAAGATGGTGGATGATTTCTTGCGTCTCCGATGCAAAAGTTCAAAAATGTCCTTTTGCTCGATTTCAGTAGGTTTCAAAAGAAGCCACTCATCAAGAATAAGCACCAGTGGATTGGCATATTTGGCCAGAACTTTTCGGTAGTTCCCTTCTGACCGTGCAATCTCAAGATCAATAAGCAGATCTGGAAGGCGAATATATTTAGTAGTGAAATACCGTTTACACGCTTCCATGCCAAAAGCACAAGCCATATAGGTTTTCCCACAGCCTGTTGCACCAGTAATAAAGAGATTCCGATGTTCAGATATATATTCGTGCTAATGAGATTTTTGTTAAGCTTGCGCCCGGAAGTATAATTGATATCCATGATATTTGCTTCTGGTTGGTCGAATCCAGCGTTACGGATCAGTCGTTTCAAACGGTTGTTTTTTCGATTGCTGTATTCGATATCTACCAACATAGCAAAACGGTCTTCAAATGGAATTTCCTTAAATTTAGGACCATTGAGCTGGTTGCGAAATGCATCTGCCATTGATGTAAGGCGCATTTCAATTAATTTATCTATAGTACTCTGATTTGTCATATGTGATTACTTCCGATAGTAGTCGGCACCTCTTGTGATACCGTGTGCTTTGTGTGTGGTCTTGGAATCCGATGGTTCTGATTCCTGTTTTACAGAACCTGTTACAAGGATGTTTTTGATGCTCTTGTAACTTGGAGATGCTGTATAAGATAATGCCTTTTTGCAGGCTGCCTCCAGCATAGCTTCTGAATATTTATCCGTAAGCTTTAGAAGTCCCATACAGCTTCGGTAGGTCTGTTGTTCCACACGTTTGGAGGTCAGTATTGCATTGACCACAGTGTATGTGTTTATGCCAATCCGCTCAGCCCATTTGCGGAACCGATCGCCGTTCCATTCCAGATATTTCTGATGGTCTTCCGGCATATGTTCCGTGACAGTACTGTACTTTCCAGGCCGTCCTTTCAGACGGAGGTGAGAGGCAATACGGTTATGGTTGTAAAAATTTCAATGGTGGTATCTGTTGCTTTAACATCAACTTTCTTTTTGATGTACTCATAAGGAACTGAGTATAGCATTCCGTCTACAGATATGTGATAATTGAACTGAACGGTGGCTGTTTTCCAGTCGCTCAGTTCAAAACGGGAAGCGGGTAACGGTGCCAGTAATGGCTTTTCATCTTCAAGGAATAAACTGAGTCGGCTTCCTTCTTTCTTTTGAAAGAGCTTTTGGTTGAACTGCTCAAGCTTTTCTCTGATTGCACGATTCAATTCGGCAAGGGAAAAGAACTGTTCATTTCGAAGGGCTGCTGTTATCCAGGCAGAGATATTCCCTACTGTTCCTTCTGCATTCGGCTTGTCCTTGGGAGTTCTGACACGCGCCGGAATGATTGCTGTACCGTAGTGCTCAGCCAGTTCCTGATAAGTTTCATTGATCTGCTGGTCTTTCCATCCACCATTGTGAACAACTGCTGTTTTGCAGTTATCTGGCACGAGGATTCGGGCAACACCGCCAAAGAATTCGTACATATGGACATGAGCAGTGATCCATGATTTCTGCTTCATATCCAGAAAGGCTTCTACATATGCGTTCCTAGAATGATGCCTTATATAGACTTAGAAAAATATACAACAGATGAATTCAGGTTAGAGAAGAGGAGGATATAAAATGGTACAGGCAATATATGGAACATTACTTTTTGGAGGAATAATTGTTATGGCGATAGTGTAGACTCACCAAGATAGAAGTAGAAAACGCTACTACCAGATGATGGCAGAGAAAAGTTATATGGAAGGAAATAGGACAGCGGGAGATATGTACAGCGCAACTGCAGCGAGGATAAAAACTCTCTAAAAAGGTAATCTTAAATAAAAAATGATCCCCGCGTTTAACGCGGGGTTTTCCTGATATTTTGCAAGAGACTTAATATCTTAAACCGAAGTACAGATAAAATCAGAAAAACGTATATATCAACATTATCAGTAAATGGAGTGTCAATTGAAGCGGTTCAGGAATTTGCGGGACATGCAGATAAAAGCACTACATTAAATTACTATTGTTTCGATTCGGAACGAAAAGAAAAACGATATAATCAGGTACTGGGTGTATTGAACTGAAGTCGGTAACAGGACTGTAATAGAAATCATGAAAGTGTAATACTTTTGTTACATTAAAAACCCTTGAAAACGTTGAAATTTCAAGGGTAACAATGGTGCGCCTTGAGGGACTTGAACCCCCACGGTCTCCCACTAGAACCTAAATCTAGCGTGTCTGCCAATTCCACCAAAGGCGCAGGTTTATGTGATTGTCGCTGTGCCAAAACACGGATACTTTATAAGTATATTGAGTTTTTGGACTGTTGTCAATTGAAAATTGAACCATAGCAT
>CAVEWO010000117.1:0-5521 GCA_963619345.1 Bacteroidaceae bacterium | reverse complement strand
ATATTATAAGATGCCGCCGCTACAGTCGTCGGCAGTCTCCTTCCTACTTCCTCGGCATGAGAAGGTCCGGACAGCACGACATATCTTTCCATGTCGATATGATCTGCCGCTATCTGTGACATCCTGAGCAGAGTTTTCTGTTCTATTCCTTTAGCTACATTTATGATCAGCGCATCGTCCTTTATATGTCCGAGCGCTGATGTCAGTGCACTCCTGAAATGCTGCGCAGGTGCGGAAAACAGCACCACATCTGCATCAGTCAGCACTTCCTCCACCGTATACGCTATCTTTATGTTTTCATTTAGCGGCACTCCCGGAAGATAATCGACGTTTTCCCGCTTTTCTTCCATAGATTTCAGATGTTTTTCATCTATATCCCAGATCTTCACGCTGCCGCCTTTTCCGGCCAGAACTGTCGCAAGCGCTGTTCCCCAGCTGCCCGCTCCTATCACTCCTGTAGTCTTCATTCAGTTTACCTCCTTTGCAGCCTCTTTCTTGTCTTTCTTTTTTTCAAATATGCTCATCACCGGCTCCTGTCTCTTGAAGAGTCTAACGATGTTCGCTCTGTGCTTCACGAGTATTATCACTGCCAGCACGACTCCATACCATACAAACTCGGGCTGCATGAAATATGATATCGCCGGGAAGCACGCCGCGCCCAGCATCGAGCCTACCGACATTCTCCTGGTCACGAGCACGCCGATCACTACGACTCCGAGCGTCACGAGCCCCATAAGCGGATTCAGGCCCATCAGTGCACCAAATGCAGTAGCCACGCCTTTGCCGCCCCTGAATCCGAAAAACACCGGCCACACGTGTCCGCAGAACACTGCGACTACGCACCACATCGCTCCGACATGACCCGCCAGCAGCAGACCCAGCAGGACCGCAGCTGTTCCCTTAAGAACATCGACAATAAGAGTTATCGCACCTGCTTTCTTGCCCATGACTCTGAGCGCATTCGTCGTGCCTGCATTCCCGCTGCCTTCTTTTCTGATATCTATTCCTTTGGCCTTGGCAAGCAGTATCGACGGTGAAATGTTACCGATCAGATATGCGATCACAACAGCCAGTATCCTGAGCCAGATCTCATTCATCTTCTTTCTCTCCCTTTTCTCTGAACACGAATTTTATCGAAGTTCCTTCAAACCCGAATGCTTCTCTGATCTTGTTCTCCATGTATCTCGCATACGAAAAATGCATGAGCGGTCTCGAATTGACCTTGAACGAGAACAGCGGCGGCTTTACACCTACCTGTGTCACATAGTATATCTTGAGTCTCCTGCCCTTGTCGGACGGCGGCTGTTTCATCATGACAGCATCAGAAATGAGATTGTTGAGTCTTCCTGTCGGAACTCGCATAGCTCTGTTTTCTGCAACGTATTTTGCCATCTTTATCACGTTGTTGACTCTCTGCCCTGTCAGCACGGAGATGAACACTACCGGGGCATACGACATGAACGTGAGCTCTCTGGCAATATGCTTCCTGAATTCGTTCATCGTGTTGGTTTCTTTTTCGATAAGATCCCATTTGTTGACTACGACTACGATGCCCTTGCCCGCTTCATGCGCTACTCCGGCGATCTTCTTGTCCTGTTCGGTTATGCCTTCCTGCGCATCGATCATCAGCAGGCAGACGTCACATCTCTCGATCGCCGCCACTGCTCTGATCACGCTGAACTTCTCTATGTTCTCGTTTACCTTGCTCTTTCGCCTTATACCTGCCGTATCAATCAGCAGATATTTTTCCCCGTCTTTCTCAAATGGCGTATCTATCGAATCGCGCGTCGTTCCTGCTATCGGAGACACTATCACGCGGTTCTCCCCAAGCAGCTTGTTTATAAGCGACGACTTGCCGACATTCGGCTTTCCGATCATAGCGAGCTTTATCGAGTCTTCCTCCTCTGTTCCCGCGCCTTCCGGGAAGCTCTCGACTAAGCGGTCGAGCAGATCTCCGAGGTTCAGCATGTTTGCAGCTGAGATCGGTATAGGTTCGCCGAGTCCCAGCTCATAAAAATCATAAAAATCCTCAGGCAGCCTGCCAGTATCCACCTTATTGACAGCGAGCACGACCTGTTTGCCAGTCTTCATGAGCATCGATGCGACCTCACGATCCGATGCGGTCACACCGTCCCTTCCATCGGTCATGAACAGTATCACATCTGAGGTATCCATCGCCACCTCTGCCTGCTCTCTCATCTGCGACAGTATTATATCTTTACTGTCCGGCTCTATGCCTCCTGTATCGATCAGTGCAAAATGCACGCCCGACCACTCTGCTTCAGCATATATCCTGTCGCGCGTAACTCCCGGCGTATCCTCTACGATCGACACTCTCTTTCCCACGACTTTATTGAAAAATGTGGACTTTCCAACATTCGGCCGTCCCACGACGGCTACTAACGGTTTACTCATACATTATCCCTTCCGCGAATTCTGCCGGATCAAACTCCTTCAGATCCTCGATGCCTTCTCCTACTCCTATGAACTTAACAGGCATGTCGAATTCATCCGCTATTGTTATAACGATGCCTCCCTTTGCGGTGCCATCGAGTTTTGTAAGTATTATTCCTGTGATATCTGCAGCGTCTCCGAACTCTTTCACCTGAGATACCGCATTTTTCCCTGTCGTCGCGTCGAGCACCAGCAGGTTTTCCCTCGCCGCTTCAGGGAATTCACGTCCGATGACTTTGTTCATCTTGTTCAGCTCATCCATCAGATTCTTTTTGTTCTGGAGCCTTCCTGCAGTATCACAGATCAGCACGTCTATATTCTTGGCCTTCGCAGACTGTATCGCATCATAGATGACCGCCGACGGATCGGCGCCCTCAGTATGCTTTACTATATTTATCCCTACTCGGTCCGCCCATATTGAAAGCTGCTCCGATGCCGCTGCTCTGAAAGTGTCCGCCGCAGCCAGCATCACTGTCTTGCCCTCGGACTTCAGCTTGTATGCGAGCTTTCCTATTGAAGTCGTCTTGCCGCCTCCGTTTATACCGATCATCAGTATCACGAGCGGAGTCTGGCTGCACAGCTCCTGCTTGTCGTTTTTGTTGATGAGTCTCGCGATTATATTGCTCAGTATCCTCTTCACGTCATCCGGTGCTGCCGAGCTGTACGACTTGATCTCCTTGCGGAGAGTCTCTATTATCTTCATCGTCGTTTCCATGCCCACATCCGAAGTGATGAGTATTTCCTCAAGCTCCTCCAGGAGATCATCATCTACCGAAGCTCTGCCCATCAGAGCGTCTCCGATCTTCTTCGAAAGTTTTCCCAGGAAAGAACGCTTTTTTCCTTCATTAAGCATCTGTCAATTCTCCTTCTGTATCATAATTCAAAATCATTGTCAAACGAAAGCGAAAGCACTTTTGACACGCCTTTCTCCGGCATCGTCACTCCGTAAAGCGCGTCCGCATGCTCCATCGTGGCCTTCTGATGTGTCACCAGTGTGAACTGTATGCCGGTGAATTTCCTGAGACAGTTTATGAACCTGTCTATGTTTGCATCATCCAGCGCAGCCTCCACCTCATCCAGTATGCAGAACGGCGTCGGCTTTGCCTCGAGCACCGCAAACATCAATGCTATGGCTGTCAGCGTCTTTTCTCCTCCCGACAGCAGATTTATGTTCTGCAGTCTCTTTCCCGGAGGCTGTGCCACTATATCGATATCAGAGCTCAGCGGATCCTTCTCATCCGAAAGCCTCAGCTCTGCATGTCCTCCGCCGAACAGCTCCTTGAATTTGTTCTCGAAATTCACCACTATCTGGTCAAAGCTTTCCTTGAACTTGACTCTTATCGCCTTGTCCATATCTGCTATCATTCCCGTCAGGCTGTCGACCGCCTCCTGTATGTCAGCTCTCTGTGCCGCCAGGAAATCGTACCGCTCTTTTACCGTTTCGTATTCCTCTATCGCACCGACATTGACTTCACCCAGCTCGCGCATGCGGTTCCTGATCTGTCTGCTTTCCTTCACCGCCATTGACATCACGAACTCGCTGCTCCTGAACTCCATTGCCTGTATGTAAGATACTCCAAAGTCCTCCCACAGTCTGTTCTTGTACGTGTCAAGCTGCGTCTCGTTCTTTGCGTTTTTTATCTCAAGCTCATATTTCTGGTTCTGTACGCTGCCGAGTCTGCTGTTTATGCTTTCCTTTTCGGCATTCAGCTCTGCTGTAGTCTCACCGAGCCTGCTCTTCTCAGCAGCAAGTTCGGAAAGATACGTTTCGAGCCTGAGCTTTTCGTTCTCTTTCTCTCTGACTGCGGTGTCGGTGGTGCCGCTTTCCGAAATTATACGGCTCTTATCTTGTTCCATATCTGCGAGCTCTGTCTGCCTTGCTGTGATATCAGCTTCGAGTTCATTCAGCGATGCAGTTATCCTGCCCGCCATCGAATCGACATGATCTTTTTCACGCTCACAGCTGTTCACCGCGATCCTTGCGCCTGTTATTTCTTCACTTATATCGTCAAATAACGATTTCTGTTTTTCGTAAAGCTCCCGCTGCTCTTCAGCCAGCTTTTCAGCTTCCTGCGCAGCTTTTTCATCGGCCTCTATCCCGTCTTCGAGATCCCGGATCATCTTCCTGGAATTCTGTTTTTCTGTCTCTATGTTCGCAAGCTCTCTCTCCAATCTGTCGCTTCCGGATCTTATATCGCGCAGCATGGTCTCGATCATCCTGATCTCGCTTTCCATGGAAAAATCCTGCTGTTCCTTTTCACGAAGTTCAGCTTCCAGTTCCGTGATCCTGTCTGCCGCATGGCTCACTGTTTCACGCACTCCGGCAAGCTCTGCCTCATGCTGCTGTCTCGCTTCGCTTTTTTCTCTGATCTGCTTTCGCAGCGATTCGATCTCCGCTTTCCGATCCAGTATATTCGCCGTCTTGTTCCTGTATTTCCCGCCGGTTATCGCACCTCTGGCATTTATAACTTCACCATCGAGCGTGACGAAACGGAATTCCGCTCCGGATTTTGACATCCTGAGCGCATTGTCCATATTGTCCACTATGACTACTCTGCCAAGCAGATAATCTATGATCCCGCTGTACTGGCTGTCATATTCGAGACAGTCCGGCCCGAATCCCATGAAACCCGGCTCCCTTTCGAGCCTGCCATTTCTGAACGCTCTGCCATTAACGGAGCTGACCGGAAGGAACGTCATTCTTCCTGCTCTGTTCTCTTTAAGAGATCTGATCGCGGCCTTTGCACTGCTGTCATCGTCACAGATTACATTCTGAAGTGCCGCTCCCAGCGCTGTCTCCATCGCAGTCTCGTATCCCGCAGGCACCTTTATCAGGTCTGCCACAACACCTCTGATGCCGCGAAGCCCTGATTTCATCACGTGTTTTACAGCATAGTTATAGCCTTCGTAGTTGCTCTCCATCTCCTCAATGGTTTTCATCCTCGAGGAAAGCTGCCCCTGTGACAGCCTCAGGTCTTCCACGAGCTTCACGAGCTCTCTTTCGCGAAGTCCCGCCTGCACGGAAGCCGATTTCTGCCCTGCGACCTGCTCCTTTACAGCTGAAAGA
>CAVEWO010000116.1:0-5521 GCA_963619345.1 Bacteroidaceae bacterium | reverse complement strand
ATGCGAGGATTCCTTATACCGTTCATCAGTCATATATTTCGGTAAAGAAAAATGATAATGCGGCTTTGAAGAATCTGCAGGACAGTGTGAGAAAGCTGAAGCGCGGCACATATGAGAATAAAGCGACAGGATATAAGGCGGATATAAACGGAAGGACTGTAGGCAAAATAATAAATCCAAGCCACAATATGAAGCACACGCAATGGAGTAAGAAATATATAGAGAATCTTAATGCAGCGGCATATTTACCAGAGCTTTTTGAGAATGCTGTATATGTAGATACTAAGGAAAATCAGAAATCAAAAAAGGCGAATCAGCAGATACAGGGATATCATCATTTTGTTGCGCCCATTTATATGGATGGTAAAGAATACAGGGTTCGAATTGTTGCGAGAGAAAAGCAAAATTCAGACACTTTGTATATTGTCGAAACAGAAATAATGACAATAAAAGACGGAGTCCGCAAGTTACCAGGTCAAAAGCCTCGTAATTTGGGCGCAACTCCGTCTGACATCAGTATACCTGAGCTCGTAAACGGAGTCAAGATATATGATTATAATACGCGGAAAAATGATGTTTATAACCACAATGATATCAAATATTCCGTTCCTGACGAAACTTCTGTCATAGACTATATGAACGAGCATGAGACGGAGTTTGCAGACCTGACAGGCTTCAGAGATTATGAGGTAAAGGCAAAACAGGTAAGACAGCAGACATACGGCGAGCTTATGGCTCAGGTGGAAAAGCTGAAGAACGACAAGAGGTTCACTAAGGGCAAAGTGCTTGATGAAAGCTCTGTGCGCGAAGAGATCAACGATATGATCGTAACCTTGATGTCCTACAGCGAAAGCTACAATTCGCTCGGAGTGAGGAAAAAGACAGATCATAATCTTGTGCGAGAGGGCGTGAATGCCGCAAAGCAGATCTTTACAGCGATGAAAAAAGGCGATGTATCTGACGTGGTAACAAAAGCTGAACTTGCAGCACAGCAGATAGTTGAAAATCTCAAGCTGGTAGATGATACAGCGTATACGGAGTATAAGGAGCTCAGAGATTATCTGAGAACTACTCGTATGGTGATATCAGAAGAGGATGCTGCAGATATCCCTGACTTCAAGCAGTTTAAGAAAAGCAACTTCGGCAGGATAAGGATCGTATCACAGAACGGGATACCGGTCGATACGGCATACCAGGAGCTTATGGAAAGATACCCCGAGCTGTTTTCTGATGAGATCACGCACCCTGCGGATATGCTCAGAGCGATAGCTGATGTACGAGAATCTCTTGAACCGTACGATATCATGCTTTCGGCAGAGGAGACTGAACAGCTCATAAAACAGACTGCGCAGGACCTCATCGATATAGCGGCGACAGGCAAGGCTTGGAAATCGTGGGCGGATAAGAAAAAAGAGCAGTACGATGAGAAGCTGAAGATGCTCAAGCAGAGACAGCAGGAGGCTTTGCGCGATGTGAAAAAGAAGGAACGTGACCGTGCTGAAGAAAAACTCAGGAAAGAGCGGCAGAAAGGAAAGGAGCGTCTGGAAAAGGCGAAAGAAAAGAGCGCGGAGAAGCTTCAGAGGGAAAAGGACAAGGCGAAAGAAAAAGCTGAAAGGCAGAAAGACTCCAGGGAGCGAAAGAAATTACTCGCCGGCATCGAGCTGAACAGAAAATGGCTTTCAGACAGACTTTCAAAGCCGACTGATGATAAGCATATACCGGAAGGCTTCAGGACTGCGCTTGCAGATCTGCTTTCGAAAATCGACATGCAGTCTCAGAAATCTAAAGCTCTTGAGGAAAAGACCGGACAGAGGGCAAGACGCTGGGCAGAGATGGACGAGCTTAAGGCACGCTTTGCTGAGATTGCAAAGGAAGACGGAAGCGGCAGTTTCGAATATGATGGATACGTATTTGAAATCATGGAATCTCTTGCGAAAAAGCTCGGCGGCAAATCTGTAGATGAGGCATCTACGCAGCAGCTGCAGGAGTTTGATGTGCTGATGAAATACATTGCAAACGGCATAAAGAACTACAACAAGGCTTTTGACGAGAGCATAAAAGAGGAGATATCACAGCTTGCACTTGAAAGCATGGATAATGCGAAGGCAAGGCAGGCGAAACTCAAGGACGGCATGTTTACGGAAAGATCAGGCATCCTTGGCGGAATGGATACGATACTCAATGAATCGATGGTCACTCCGAGAGATTTCTTCGAGCGTATCGGCGGCGGTCTGGAAAAAACATTCATGGGTCTAAGACACGGGATGGACAGGCACGTCGACAACATGACGAAGACGAGAGAGTTTTTTGAGGGAATCTTCAGGCAGTATAACAATAAGAAGAAGCCGGGAAGCAAAATCGAGGAATGGAGAAACGGAAAGCAGGTGACTGCGTTCGATGTGCAGGGCGGAAAGATACGACTTACTCCCGCACAGGTGATGTCGCTTTACTGTCTTGCAAAGCGCGAACAGGCGATGGGACACATTCTGGGATCCGGAATCGTTGCGAGCAGGGTAGATTCTGCATCTAAAATAGGGCGGATGCTTGGCGCGAAAATACAGACCGGCGGGCCGACTATGGCGGTAAGCATGGAAGATATCGTGAAGATCACAGATTCTCTGACACAGGAACAGAAAGCTATGGCAGATAAGCTGCAGGGCTTTTTAAATGATGAGTGTCCGCAGTGGGGAAACGAAGTATCCATGAGGCTTTATGGCTACAGGAAGTTCACGGAGGAAAACTATTTTCCTATCTGGAGTGCTGATGCGTATCTTGACAGCAGCTTCGAGGGCAGAGAAGTTTCCGAGCGCATAAAGAACTTTGGATTCACAAAGGGTACTGTAGTGAATGCGAATAATCCGATAATGATAGACGATATATTCAGTGTTGTTTCAGATCATATCAACAAAATGAGTCTTTATAATGCTTTTGCGGCTCCGATATCGGATTTCACGAGAGTATATAATTACAAGAGCAGAGACGATGCAGGCAATATAGACGGGTCGGTTAAATCCGCCGTCGAGCAGGCGTATGGGGAAGGAGCGATAAAATACATCAGTAATTTTATGGCGGATCTGAACAATCAGACGAAGATGCACACTGACGGCATTCTCGGATTCGTGAACAAGTCGCTTGCAAATTATAAAAAGTCTGCTATAGGCGGTAATCTCAGAGTTGCGCTGCAGCAGCCTACGGCGGTGGCCAGATCGTTTGTATGTATCAACCCTAAATACTTTGCGAACGGAAAGGTGAAATTAAGGAAAAATCTCAGGGATATGAAGGAGCACTGCCAGATAGCGAGGTGGAAGTCGTGGGGCTTTTCCCAGGTCGACATGGCGCGTGATATAGATCAGATCATGATGAATAACGAGTGGTCCAGACTGGATCTTGCAACGATGCAGATATACGGATTTCTTGACGATGTGACTTGGTCTACGATCTGGGCTGCTGTCAGAACAGAAACGAAAGCTAAGTATAAAAATGTCAAGGTCGATTCAGAAGAGTTTTATCGCATATGCAACGAAAGAGCTTCTGAGATATTCGACAAAACTCAGGTGGACGACTCTGTATTTCACCGCTCGCAGGCGATGAGAAACAAGCAGGTAATGAGCAAGATGGTGACATCGTTCATGGCGGAGCCTACGAGAACGTTCAACATGATGAGAACAGAGTTCCTGCTTGCAAAAGATATGTGGCAGGAAGGTAATAAAGCAAGGGCTGTAGGCAAGATGATAAGAGCAACAAGCGTATTTACCTTTAATGCAGCGCTTTGCTCAGCGGCAGCAGCGGCGGCAGATGTACTCAGAGGAAGAACTCCAAATGACGACGATGATGACAGCTGGCTCGCAAACTTCTTTGCGAACTTCTGGGATAATGTGAACCCGCTCAACCTGATTCCGGTGGTGAAAGATATCTGGGGGTTTGCCAACGACTGGGATGCATCAAACATGTCTATGGAAGGCTGGGAAAAGCTTGTTCAGGGCACTGTAGAGTTCATAGAGTCACCGTCAGCAAGTACCTTCCTGAATATGTGTGATGGTCTTGGATATGTGACAGGTCTTCCGATCAGAAACGTCAGAAGAGACGCAAAGGCTTTATTGAAAAAAACGGGATTAGAAAGTTTTGCCGCAGAAGAAGGCGAGGAAGAGACTGCTGATAAAAAAAGTATCATGGACAAGATATTCGGCAGCTTCAACATAAAGGACGGAAGCCGCATGGATAACTTCCTGAACCACTTCAACATTAATCTTACAGACGAAGAAAGAGCGGAAAAAGAATATAAAGACCAGCTCGGTGAAATAGAGAAGGATATAAAAGATTTGTCCGGAAGCGAAAAAGAAGAGAAGATCTGGGAGAAGGCAACAAAGAATTATACTAACTACATCAGTGATGGCGATATGGAAAGTGTTGCAAGGTGCAGGAGGCTGCTTGAGGATCTTGGAGGGGACGTTGACAAATTCGATAAATCAGTGGAGAGTAAAGTAAAAACGGCACTGAAAAAGAACATCGGAGAGAATGCCGATCCATACAAGGCAGGGTTGTACAGAGATTATCTGACACAGCAGGGCATGAACGCATCGCAGATCAGCAGTGAAATCATAGCTAAATCAGATACCGCAAAGGAATTTCAGATTGCGCTTTGCGTGGATGACGAGGATGCTGCAGTGGATTCGCTGTCATATCTGATAGAGGCAGGCATCTCATACGAAGATGCGTATGTATTATTCGTAAACAGGACAAAAGCTATAAAGGCAAGCGATTTCAGCACGGGAGAGCTTGCTTATCCGGTTACCGGCGAGATAACGTCCGCTTTCGGAGGAAGGGAGTCTCCGGGAGGTATAGGAAGTACGGATCACAAGGGTATAGATATCGGAGTTGCAATGAATAGTGATGTCGCTGCAGCTGACGGCGGAAAGGTTACCTACGCGGACTGGAACGGCGGATATGGCTATATGGTCAGAGTGGATCACGGAAATGGAAGAGAGACGGAGTATGCTCACCTTAACGGATACTACGTTCAAAAAGGACAGTCAGTGAAGAAGGGAGAGGTTATAGCTCTGTCTGGATCCACGGGAAATTCAACGGGACCGCACCTGCACTTTGGAGTGAAACAGGATGGTACATATGTGGACCCGATGATATATTTCTAACTAGGGGGAGTCGTAAATCCGGCAAGTGTATATACTTATGATATACTCCTTTTATTATAGATGGTCAAAACACCTTGGGGGCGCAAGCTTTCAGGGTGTTTTGCTATATTGAAAAACGAAGGGAGGTTCTCATGGCAAGGCACAAAAGATTAGTGATTGCGATATGTGCTGTCCTGGCACTGGTCGTAGCTGCAGCTGCAGTGCTGTTTATAACAACGCCGCCGGACGAGTACGAAGCAGCGAGCAATATCATATTCGTGAACGATGACGGAAGCGCACAGATCAAAGTCGACAGCATCAACAAAATCATCCAGACGCACGAAGATACAGAGCTGGCAGGCAAGACGCTGCGAGCCGGGACAATCATCGTT
>CAVEWO010000115.1:0-5523 GCA_963619345.1 Bacteroidaceae bacterium | reverse complement strand
GTCGAACATATCAATTCCGCGC
The DNA here is from genome assembly GCA_963619345.1 of Bacteroidaceae bacterium. Classification (GTDB taxonomy): domain Bacteria; phylum Bacillota; class Clostridia; order Peptostreptococcales; family Anaerovoracaceae; genus Lentihominibacter. Next base: position 5,501 of record CAVEWO010000115.1, on the reverse strand, counting down.
TCGACTCCCTCAAAAATGCAGTCCGGGCTTCCCACTCCCATCAGATATCTTGCTTTTTCCTTCGGAAGAAGCTCCACACAGTCATCCATGATATCGTACATTATTTCTTTCGGCTCTCCTACACTCAGACCGCCTATAGCATATCCCGGCAGATCCAGGTCTACAATCTGCTTTGCACTTTCCGCTCTGAGATCCTTATACATGCCGCCCTGCATAATACCGAAAAGCGACTGTTTTTCAGTATTTTTGTGATAATCCCTGCATCTTTTAAGCCACCTTGTCGTACGCTCAAGCGAGTTCTTTACATAATCACGATCCGCCGGATACGGTGCACATTCGTCAAACGCCATAATTATATCCGAACCCAGTGCGTTTTGTATCTCCATCGATTTTTCAGGTGAAAGCATATGCTTGGAGCCGTCTATATGCGAACGAAACTCCACGCCTTCTTCCTTGATTTTTCTCATTGCGCCCAGGCTGAACACCTGAAATCCGCCGCTGTCTGTAAGTATTGGCCGATCCCAGTTCATGAATCTGTGAAGCCCGCCTGCAGCCTTTACGACTTCGTGCCCCGGTCTGAGATAAAGGTGGTATGTATTTGAAAGAATTATCTCCGCACCCAGCTCCTTGATTTCTTCCGGGCGCATTGCCTTGACGGTGGCTGCCGTACCTACCGGCATGAATACCGGAGTTTCGATAACCCCATGCGGTGTGGTCACTCTGCCCCGCCTTGCTCTTGTTCTTGTATCTGTTTTTATCAGTTCATATGTAACTGCTGCCATTATTTCTCCTTTTTCTATTTTTTCCGGTTTGTAATCAATTCTGAAAGCCGATCAGTGAATTATTGAAACCTGCCGTATATACGAATCTGGTGTCTGAATGGCTTCTCCTGCCTGTAGCGCAGCTTCACCGGCATAACAAAGATTTCAAACTACAACATGATACCACGGTATCTACAGGTACTTCAATATCTTCCTGTATTCTTCAGTAAGTTTGTCAAGAGAATACCTGCAGTTTGCCGGGCTTGTCGATAAAAGCCCCACTGCCTTGATGCCGCAAACCGGCTCGCAGAGCTTCTCATACAGTTTCGCTGCCTTGCCTCCTGTCGTAAATATCGCTCTGATATCCGACTCGCCTGTCACCAGACGCATATCGTTTGCCTCCGGATTTCGTATGCTGCCGTCATCGGCACCCTTTATATCACACGATGCAAGTACATCCCACAATGCAATTCCGTGTCTTTTCAGGAAATTCTTTCTCTCTGGCACTGTCTGCGGAACATTCTCGTCAAACAGCGCCGCCAGCACCGGCCAGAATCTGTTTCTCGGATGTCCGTAATAAAATCCCTGCTCCCGTGACTTAGGCGAGGGTATGCTGCCCAGAATCAGCACTTTTGAATTTTTATCATAAAACGGCCCGAATTCGTGAGTCACTTTTTTCGCCGCGTCCTTTACTTCACTCATATGCTGCCTTTCCATACGCTTCACTTCCGTTTCTGCAGCCCGTAAATTCTGCAGCCGCTTCATATAATGAACATCGCATCACCGTAACTGAAAAATCTGTACTTTTCCTTAACTGCTTCCTCGTAAACCGCAAGGATCTTTTCACGGTCATAAAGAGCCGAAATCAGCATGAGCAGCGTAGATTTCGGAAGATGAAAATTCGTAATAAGACTGTCAATCATCTTGAATTCGTACCCCGGATAAATGAATATTCCTGTGCTGCCTCCGCCGCTTTTCACCTGCCAGCAGCCATCCGGGCTCTTTCCCTCCGGTTCCATGCCGGCGTCATCAGTCGGATCCGTTCCTGCCGTTTCAGTACTGCCGGCATTTTCTCCGCCGGCCATCGGGGATATATCCGCACAGCCGACTGCCTGAGTGCCGGCTGCAGCCTTTACATTCTTATCAAAATATGCTGCGCTTTCCACTGTACGTGTGGAAGTGGTACCTACAGAAATTATTCTGCGGCCCTCGCGCTTTGCCCTGTTAAGAATCTCAGCACCCTCCGGACTTATTGAATACTCCTCAAAATGCATCGTATGTTCTTCTATATCCTCACATTTTACAGGTCTGAACGTACCGATTCCAACGTGCAAAGTAACATATACAAGTTCCACGCCCTTCTGTTCGGCCTTTTTCAGCAGCTCTTTCGTAAAATGCAGTCCTGCAGTCGGTGCTGCAACGGATCCTTCCTCTCTGCAGTAAACCGTCTGGTATCGTTCTCTGTCATCGTCATCACTGCTTCGTTCAATGTACGGCGGCAGCGGCATGCTTCCGATTTCCTCGAGTCTTTCCATAAAGATCCCATCATACTCGAACTCGACTATTCTGGTGCCGTCGGCTCCGAAATCCTTTATTGCCGCCTTCAGAAGCGGTTTCTCCGAAAAAATCACGCTGTCTCCGGGTTTGAGCTTCCTGCCCGGTCTCACCATTGTTTCCCAGGTATCGCCCTTGATCCTCTTGATAAGCAGGAACTCAACCTTAGCTCCGGTTTTTTCTTTTGTGCCGTAAAGGCGCGCCGGGAGCACCTTTGAGTTGTTAAGCACCATGCAGTCTCCCGGTTCAAGATAATCTATTATGTCGTAAAAATGCCTGTGCTCGATTTTCCCGGTGTCTCTGTGCACGACAAGAAGCCTAGAACTGTCCCGTCTGTCTGCCGGCTTCTGCGCTATCAGCTCCTCCGGCAAATAATAGTCAAATTCGCTTATTTTCATTTGTTGTCCTCTGTATTATTCATATTTCCTTTGTCAAACGGTCATCCGCCCGGTGATCATCTGCCGCTTTCATCGTCTGGCTCAAGCCCCATATGTCTGTATGCAGCTTCCGACACAACTCTCCCTTTAGGCGTTCTGTGCAGAAAACCGATCTGTATCAGATACGGCTCATAAACATCTTCAATCGTGACTCTTTCCTCTCCGATCGATGCTGCGATAGTATCAATGCCGACCGGACCGCCCCTGAACCTTTCTATAATGGTTCTGAGAATCTCTCTGTCCAGGCTCTCCAGTCCCATATCATCGACTCCGAGCGCATTCAGCGCCTTATTCGTGATATCAATATCTATATTACCGCTGCCCTTAACCTGCGAAAAATCGCGCACTCGCTTGAGCATCCGGTTCGCCACTCGCGGCGTGCCTCGCGATCTTCTCGCCATCTCATCCATAGACTTTTCATCGGCTGTTACGCCGAGAATACTCGACGATCTGGCGATAATCTTTTTCAGTTCGTCGGGAGTATACATTTCGAATTTGCAGCTCACACCAAATCTGTCCCTTAACGGTGCAGAAAGGCTGCCTGCCCTCGTTGTCGCGCCTATTAGCGTAAATTTCGCGATATCAAGTCTTATTGATCTTGCTGACGGTCCTTTTCCTATTATTATATCAAGTGCAAAGTCCTCCATCGCCGCATAAAGCACTTCTTCCACAGAACGATTCAGCCTGTGTATTTCATCAATGAAAAGCACATCATTTTCATTCAGGTTGGTGAGGATGGCCGCCAGGTCTCCCGCCCTCTCTATTGCCGGTCCGGAGGTTATTCTGATGTCGACGCCCATCTCATTGGCAATAATGCCCGCAAGCGTGGTTTTTCCAAGACCCGGAGGACCGTAAAAAAGTACGTGATCCAGCGGTTCATTCCGCATCTTCGCCGCTTCTATAAATATTTTCAGGTTTTCGGTGGCTTTTTTCTGCCCAATATAATCGTCCAGCGACTGAGGTCTTAGCGTAATTTCTGTACGTTCCTCGCCCTGCCCCAGTTCGGCTGCCGTTATTCTCTTTTCATAGTCCATTTCTGCTTCCTTTTATAACTGCTTCATTTCAACCGAATCAGAATAAATTCTTGAGTGCCAGTTTTATATACTCCTCTGCCTTGAGTTCCTGCTCCCTGATGCCTGCCATTGCAGCAGAAGCCTCTGCCCTTGAGTATCCAAGTGCGATCAGCGCGCTCACAGCCTCTCCTCTTGCATCCTGCACACCCTGCGGCATTTCTGCCCCGGCAGCTGCACTCTCATCCGCCTGCACACCATCCGGGCTGAATTTGTCTTTCAGCTCGAGAACTATCCTCTCGGCAGTTTTTTTGCCTATTCCGCTTGCCTTTGTAAGCGTCTTGGCGTCTTCATAAACAATTGCCTGCTGCAGCTGTTCCATCGTAAACGTCGACAGAATCGAAACCGCGGCCTTTGCACCTACACCGCTCACGGTAATCAGCTTTCTGAATACATCGAGCTCTCCTCTGCGCATGAAGCCGTAGAGACTCACATCGTCCTCACGCACCATCATGGCCGTATAAACCATCACCTCGCTGCCCTCCGCACTGAGATAGGCGCGCGAATTCGCAGGAACAAAAATCTCGTATCCCACGCCATTAACGTCAACTATTATATACCCGCTGCCTTTTTCGGCCAGTACTCCTCTTATAAAACCTATCATCTTATTCCCAGCTCCTTCAGTCTTTTTCTCGTATACGCCGAATGGCCGTGACATATCGCTGCTGCGAGTGCATCTGCGGTGTCGTCCGGTTTAGGTACTTCTCTGAGGTTCAGTATAGTTTTTACCATCATCTGCACCTGTTTTTTGTCGGCTCTGCCGTATCCAACGAGTGCCTGCTTTATCTGCAGCGGCGTATATTCCTCGACCTGCAGTCCGCCCTTGACGCAGGCCAAAACCGCTACTCCACGCGCCTGCCCTACAAGTATCGCTGTTTTAGCGTTCGTATTGAAAAAAAGCTGCTCTATCGCCGCCACATCCGGCCGCTCCTCGTCTATTATCTCTCTCAAGGAGTTGTAAAGATGCTCAAGTCTCTCCGTCATGGGTGTTCCTGCATCTGTTGTGACCGATCCGTACCGGCAGACACGAAACCTGTTGCCGGTTTTTTCCACTACTCCATATCCCATAATCGCATAACCCGGATCTATACCCAAAATTTTCATGTTCTCTACCTGTTCCGTCCTGTATTTATCTGTTGTCCGGCATTTACATGCTGCCTGATATTCTTTAAGTATAACACACGGAACATATGTTTGTTAATATAATATTTGTTCCGGCCGGCAAAAAAGCACCTGCTGCCTGAAACCCGGAACTGTTATCTCAATCCCATCATATCCAGCACTGCATCTACGGTCTGATCCCATTGCACCTCTTCCGAAATCACAGCAGCGCCGTCCCCGGTCTGCTTTCCGTAACATCCGAACTGCGCATGGTTGCCGCCCTCGATTACCTTCTCAACTGCGGATTTCCCAGTCTCTGCCGAATCGCCCGGCATAAGCTTCCTGCCCTCAGCGACTTTTTTCATATTCACGACACCATCTTCAGAGCCGTAAATTGCCAGTACTTTCATATCTGCATTATGCAGACTCTTTGTCGGATAGGCCGCCATCAGCACAAGCCCGTCCAGCCACAAATCTCCGTCCTCCAGCAGGTCCGCCGCATAAACTGCAGCCATCGCACCGCCGAGAGAGTGTCCTCCCAGATACCAGTGTTCATACCTGTATTCATCCGCAATATC
>CAVEWO010000114.1:0-5568 GCA_963619345.1 Bacteroidaceae bacterium | reverse complement strand
ACGAAGATGTAGTTCTTGTCTCCGCTTTTTTTCATGTCTCCGATGGTGTAGATCGTGTATCCCGCTTCACCGACCATCGCTCTGCCCGGCTCGGTTATCAGCTTCGAGATCGTCACGCCTTTTTCATCGAGCGCCTTTTCCGCATAATGCACGAGATTTGCGCACATTTCTCCCAGGGGCACAGGATGATCGGAATCCACATATTTTATGCCGAACCCTCCGCCGATGCTCAGCTCCAGGCCGTCAAGCCCTCTTGCAGCCTTTACATCAGCGAGGAAGCCGATCATCGTGCCGAGCGCCTTTTCAAACGACTCCGCCTCGACGATCTGTGAACCTATATGACTGTGGAAACCTGCAAGCTTTGCATATCCGCCGGCTGTCATTTTATCTATCACATAATCTATATGCTCGCGGTTCTCGATATATATTCCGAACTTTGAGTCCGGCTTCGACGTCATGATATATTCATGAGTGTGGGCTGAGATGCCCGGATTTATCCGCAGCAGCGCCTTTGCCGGCTTCTGTTTTTCCTCGGAAAGCTTCACGAGCCGGTCGCATTCCATGATGTTGTCGACTACAAAGTATCCGATACCTGCGTCCAGAGCCATGCATATCTCCTCGTCGCTCTTGTTATTTCCGTGGAAATATATCTTTTCTTTGTCCACTCCGGCTTTCAGCGCGCCGTACAGCTCTCCGCCGCTGACAACGTCAAAGCCCGTGCCTTCTGCGGCAAGCAGTCTGAACAGAGCCTTCGACGAAAACGCCTTCGATGCGTAAACGACGTCTGTGTCGAATCTGTCCGATGCAAAATTCGCCACGGCGTCCTTTGCCTGCTGTATTATCTTTGATTCATCGTATGCGTAAAGTGGTGTGCCGAATCTGTCTGCCAGCTCCCGGCAGCTCACTCCTCCGATCTGTAAAACTCCCATTGTTTCGCCTTTCTACTATTGTATATTATGATCTGCATATTATGGCTGATGCCCGCCTGCGTTCCGCGAGATACAGTATGCCGCCTTAAGCCCGCTGCATCCTGCTCGCAGCTGTATGCAATAAAAAAATCAGCAAGTCTATACCTTACTGACTAATCAAACAAAATCAAGGTCATATAAGGATAGCTCAACTGCCGGCTCACCGGCAGACAGTCATACGGCTGTTGACCGCATGCCCACCGGAGTCTCACGCCTGCGGCTCCGGTTCGGCGGAATCGCCTCCGGGTAAGTCGCTGCCCGCCGGCTACTTATCCTTTCTTCTTTTCCGCACCTCTATCAACTATTGTTGCTGTAAGTATACTAAATATCGACAGATTATGCAAGTATATCTTGGTGTTCAGACAGGTCTGCTCTTGGTATTCAGGCAAGCTGCAGCCGTTGTTTTTACCTGATCCCGGTTTTGCAGATAAATACGTATAAAGTATGGCTTGTCATAGCCGATATGAATACTTATAATAATGTATAGAAAAAATTTTTCAGAGAGGAGGCCGGCCATGGAACTTCACGTTTTGAGATACTTCCCCGCAGCGGCACAAGAATAGTGAGAATATGTCCGACCACCTCGACAATCTGACAGCCGGATACCCGGCGCCAGCATATCGTACCTTCTGAAGCCACATGCATCTAACATTAACGAAATCAACTTTTCAAGGAGAAAAACATGGCCACTAAAGACCTCGTATTAGAAGCCCTGCAGCGCAGCGGCGAAAACTATCTGTCAGGAGAAGCACTTTCCGAAAAACTCGGCATATCACGGACTGCCGTGTGGAAAGCCATACGCACACTCCGCGAGGAAGGCTACACCGTAAAGGCAGTGACAAACCGCGGATACCGTCTGATCCATGACGAAGACATAATAACTGAAGAAAGCCTCAGAGCGCACCTTTTGCCCGTATACAAAAATAACAGGCTGTATATTTACGATACACTGGATTCCACCAACAACCGCGCCAAACAGCTCGCCCTGGAAAACGCACCTCACGGCACCACAGTCATCGCAATGCAGCAGACTGCAGGCAAGGGCCGCCTCGGCAGAAGCTTTTTCTCGCCGCGCGAAGGGATATATCTCAGCATCATCATCAAACCGACATTCGATCTCAGTAAATCCGTACTCGTCACAGCAGCAGCATCCGTCGCAGTCGCACAGGCCATCGAAAGCATATGCGGCAGACAGGCTCAGATAAAATGGGTGAATGACGTTTATTTGGACGGGAAAAAGATCTGCGGCATACTGACTGAAGGCATCACCGATTTTGAAACCGGACATATCGAATCGCTTGTCATCGGGATCGGTGTGAACACATCCGTCAAAGACTTTCCTGACGAACTCCGCGATACCGTTGGTGCTGTCGACGGAGACTACTCTAGATCCGCCCTCGCGGCTGAGATAATATCGAGGATGCTGAATTTTGCAGAAAATATAGAATTCCGCGAATTCATTCAGGATTATCGCGACCGGAGCATGGTGATCGGAAAAAACGTCACCGTGTATAAAGGAGTCTACAGCATCGCACCTGAAAAAGAGCTCGAAGGCAGGTCTGCTAAAGTGCTCGGTATAGATGAAGACGGCGGTCTTGAAGTGCTCTATACCGACGGAAAACACGAAACTCTTACCTCTGGAGAAATTTCTGTGCGTTTTTAAGCCCTGTTTAACCAAAAAAAGTGTTTCCGCACCGCAACTCAATACCGTTAGTTGCAATTTTTGCGCAAGAAAATTAACATTTCCGAGTAAAACTATAGACAATTTTTTAACTATACTGTAAAATATTTTTGTATTATCATTTATTAAAGTTTATTGAAAACTCAGAACACCGTTAACAAACTTCAATGCAGAAAGGGCAAACCAACATGGATCACGAAAAAATGATCGCGACGATCGACAAAATTGTTGCTCGTCACAGCGACCGAAAACCAATTGTCGCTATTTTACAGGACATCCAGGAAGAATACAGATATCTTCCAAAGGAAGCACTTGTGTATCTTGCAGCGAAAATCAATGTAAGTCTTGCCAAGATCTACAGCGTTGCAACATTCTATGAAAACTTCTCATTAGAACCAAAAGGAAAATACGTTATCAAAATATGCGATGGAACTGCATGTCATGTCAGAAAATCCATTCCTATTTTAAACGCGCTCAGAAACAGTCTCAATCTTTCAAACGACAAGAAGACTACAGACGACGGACTCTTTACCGTTGAAACGGTTTCATGTCTCGGAGCATGCGGACTTGCTCCTGTAATGACCGTAAACGATAAGGTATATCCTGCAATGACCCCCGAATCGGCCACAGCCTTACTGGAAGAACTGGAATAGGAGGAACGCATGAAAATAACAGATAGAAGTCATTTAGACAAATCCAGAAAAGAATTTCTGAGCCACATAGACACACAGAAAAAGAAGATCTACGTCTGCGGCGGAACAGGATGCGTTGCCGGCGGATCGATAGATATCTATGAAGAAATAAAAAAACTCATTGAAGAAGCAGGACTCAACTGCGAAGTATCTCTCGATTCAGATGCCTGTCAGAGCAGCATAGGACTCAAAAAGAGCGGATGCCACGGCTTCTGCGAAATGGGGCCTGTACTCAGGATAGAACCTTCGAAGCTCTTCTATCTTAAGGTCACCGCAGATGACTGCAAAGAGATCGTTGAGAAATCCATCGTAGGGGATGACGTAGTAGAAAGACTCATCTATCACAGAGACGGTATACAATATCCAGAACAGGAAGAGATCCCGTTCTACAAGCACCAGACCAGAATCGTCCTCGAGGACTGCGGACAGATCGACGCTGAGTCCATCAAGGAATACATAGCTTACGGCGGATACACTTCCCTCGAAAAAGTAATGTTCGAGCAGACACCTGATGAAACGATAAAGATCATCACTGATTCGAACCTGAGAGGAAGAGGCGGTGCAGGCTTCCCTGCAGGCAGAAAATGGTCGCAGGTCAAAAACCAGAAGTCAGCTGAGAAATACGTCGTATGTAACGGAGACGAGGGAGACCCCGGCGCATTCATGGACAGAAGTATCATGGAAGGCGACCCTCACAAGATGCTCGAAGGCATGATGATTGCCGGCTACGTGTCAGGAGCAAAAGAAGGCTACATCTATGTAAGAGCTGAATATCCTCTCGCAGTAGAGAGACTCGACAATGCCATCAAGCAGGCAAGAGAGATCGGACTTCTCGGAGAAAACATCCTGGGAACCGACTTCTGCTTTGATTTACATATCGTAAAGGGTGCAGGCGCATTCGTCTGCGGTGAAGGAAGTGCCCTGACTACATCTATAGAAGGAAACAGAGGCATGCCTCGTGTAAAACCTCCGCGTACTGTTGAACACGGACTTTTCGGCAAGCCTACACTCCTTAACAACGTTGAAACATTTGCAAACGTGCCTATCATCATTCAGAATGGTGCAGACTGGTACAAGTCGATCGGACCTGAAAAGAGTCCTGGAACAAAGGCATTCGCGCTGACCGGCAACATCGTGAACACAGGTCTTATCGAGGTTCCTATGGGAACTACTTTAAGACAGGTAATCTACGATATCGGCGGCGGCATCAGAGGCGGCAAGAAATTCAAGGCTGTACAGATCGGCGGACCTTCCGGCGGATGTCTGACAGAAGAACACCTCGATCTTCCGCTTGACTTCGACAGTCTCAAAAAGGCAGGCGCTATGATCGGTTCAGGCGGTCTGGTAGTTATGGACGAAGACACATGCATGGTGGAAGTTGCAAGATTCTTCATGAACTTCACTCAGAACGAATCATGCGGTAAATGCGTGCCTTGCCGTGAAGGTACCAGAAGAATGCTTGACATCCTCGAAAAGATCGTTGCAGGAAACGGCGAGCTTTCCGATCTGGAAACGCTGGAGCAGCTGGCTGACACAGTTACTGCAACAGCTCTCTGCGGACTCGGAAAAACTGCTGCAAACCCTGTAAAATCAACGATCCAGTTCTTCAGAGACGAATACATCGAACACATCGTCGAGAAGAAGTGCAGAACCAAGAACTGCCAGGCACTGAAGACTATCTACATTGAGAAAGACCTTTGCAAAGGCTGCTCGCTCTGCTCAAGAGTATGTCCTGTGGACGCTATCTCCGGAAAGATCAAGGAACCGTTCGAGATCGATCCGGCTAAATGTATCAAGTGCGGTGCATGCATGGAAAAATGTAAGTTCAACGCCATTAAGGAGGGCTAAAGATGAGTACGATTAATAATAAAAAAACTATGACCGTAAACGGAAGGCCCGTTCCTATCGAGGGCGAGAAAAACCTTTTGGATCTTATCCGCAAAGCCGGTTTTGAAGTGCCTACACTGTGCTACCATTCACAGCTTTCGACATTCGGCGCATGCAGGATGTGTATAGTTGAAGATAAAAGAGGAAGTATCATAGCTTCATGCTCCACTCCGCCAAAGGCAGGAATGGAAATAAAGACAAACACACCCAGGATCAGAGAATACAGGAAGCTTATCCTCGAGCTGATGCTCGCAGACCACAACAGAGACTGCGTTACATGTGAAAAGAGACGCGACTGCGAACTGCTCAGACTCGCCCAGCGTTTCGGAGTGGACACTGT
>CAVEWO010000113.1:0-5587 GCA_963619345.1 Bacteroidaceae bacterium | reverse complement strand
ATCAAAAGGATATGGAGGCAGATTGCATGTTTTCGACTATGCAGATGATGGCAAAGCCGGAAATACATCAAAGTTTTGACCCTGATGCTTTTGATGTAATCGTACTGGATGAATGTCATCACGCAGGTTCTTCCAGCTATCAAAAAATAATGGCTTACTTTGATCCGAAGTTTTGGCTTGGCATGACGGCAAGTCCTGACACCAATAATTATGATATTTACGAGCTTTTCGATCACAACATTGCATATGAAATCAGGCTTCAGCAGGCATTAGAAGAAAATTTGCTGTGCCCATTTCATTATTTTGGCATAACTGATCTTGAAATCGATGGGGAAGTATTTGATGATAATTCCGGCATAAGAAATTTTGCTAATCTTGTGTCTGATGATCGCGTTGATTATGTTCTGGAAAAGGCAGAGTACTTTGGATACTCAGGCAGTCGCGTTAAAGGGCTTATTTTCTGCAGCAGGAAAGATGAAGCAAAAGAACTTTCTTCACAATTTAACAGAAGACATAAGAAAAACGGTAAACTGTATAAAACTGAAGTTTTGACTGGAGAGGACAGCCAGGAACGACGTGAAAAAGTGATCAGTCAACTCACCGCTGACGAACATACCGAAGATTTTATAGATTATATTTTTACTGTAGATATTTTTAATGAAGGTGTTGATATCCCTGAAATAAATCAAGTGATTATGCTGCGGCCTACAGAATCACCTGTCATATTTATACAGCAGTTAGGAAGAGGCCTCAGAAAATATGAAGACAAGGAGTATGTTGTCATACTGGATTTCATTGGAAACTATATGAATAATTTCATGATACCGATTGCATTATCAGGAGACCGCAGCTACAACAAGGATTCCATGCGCAGATACATACGTGAAGGTGCCAGAGTGATACCCGGGTCTTCAACGATCCATTTTGATGAGATTTCCAAGAAAAGAATATATGAATCTATAGATAAGGCAAGAACCAATGATATGAAGCTGTTGAGAGATTCATATAAATCTCTCAAAAATAAGCTGGGAAGAATACCAACGATTCTTGAGTTCAAAGAACACGGTGCGATTGACGTTACAAAGATATTTGAAAAATGCGGATCATATTATGCGTTTCTAAAGAAGTATGAACCTGATTATGTATGCACGCTTTCTAATGAGGAGTCGCTGATTATCGAATACATGTCTAAAAAGCTGGTTTCATACAAACGAGTTCACGAGCTCGCACTTTTAAAGCATTTGATAATGCAGCAGGAGCGAGTGTCGCTGTATTATAAGGAACTAATGAAGACAAATTACGGCATGGACGTCTCAACAGAAACAGAGGCATCAGTATATAGAAACCTTGTCAATGAGTTTCCAAAAGAAGAAGAACGCAGGAAATATCAACCCTGTGTATTTGTGGAACAGAATGCTGACGGAGGGTATAGGCTTGCTCCTGATTTCCAAAGATTGCTGACAAATACTGAATTCAGATCTATGGTTATAGAGTTGATTGATTTTGGTGAAGAGAGATATCAGGAGAACTATTGTCAGGCATATAAAGATACATGTTTTCAGCTTTATCAGAAATATACATACGAAGATGTTTGCCGTTTGCTTGGATGGAAGAAAAATATGAATGCGCAGAATATCGGCGGGTATTTTTATGACAGTGATACAAAGACGATGCCTGTTTTCATAAATTATGATAAGGCTGAAGATGCAATTAAATACGAAGATCGATTTATTTCGGAAAACACTCTGATCGCATTATCAAAACATCCAAGAAAAATCACATCAGGCGATGCTGATCATATATACAAAAGAAAACCGGAAGATAAAGATAACAGAAATTATTTATTTGTCAGAAAGAACAGGGATGATAAAGAGGCTAAAGAATTTTATTTCTTAGGTGAAATTTTTGCAGAAGGGGAACCTGTGCCAATACATATGGAGTCAACTAATGACGATGCATTTGAGATCAGATATAGGCTGGATGTTCCTGTAAGAAGTGATATTTATGATTATATAGTTAGAGATTAGGAGAATGCATAGATGAAAACAATTAAAGTGGCGGCGGCAGTGATTCGCAAAAAAGGCAAGATATTTGCTACTGCTAGAGGATATGGTGAATTAAAAGGCGGATGGGAATTCCCAGGTGGGAAAATCGAAGCTGGAGAAACGCCGCAGGAAGCATTGAAACGTGAAATAATGGAAGAACTGGAAACGGAAATATCAGTTGGTGAACTGATCGACACGATAGAGTATGATTATCCGACCTTTCATCTGAGTATGGATTGTTTCTGGTGTGAGATTGTATCAGGAGAGCTTGTTCTGAAAGAAGCTGAAGCTGCAAGATGGCTTGGAACAGATGATCTGGACAGCGTTGCATGGCTGCCGGCGGATGTGACTTTGATTGAGAAAATCAGAGAAAAAATGAAATGATCGTAACGGATAAAACCAGAAAAGCTGCGGAGTTCTTTTGTATAGGCTCCACAGCCTCTATATTTTTTGGCAGAAATCTCACTTATTTTTTCAGCTGTCGTATGCCAGAGAGCCTTTCCAGTACATTGTTCAGCGTTTTATCCTGCTTTGCAAAGTGAAAGCGTATCAGATGATTTATGTTTTCGCGGAAAAAGCTCGATCCGGGAACTGCAGCTACGCCGACTTTGCGGATCAGATCGAGGCAGAATTCCGTGTCGTCTTCGTATCCGAATTCAGATATGTCGACAAGAACATAGTACGCACCCTGAGGCTCAGTGAAGGTAAGTTCCAGATCGCGAAGTCCGTCAGTGAACAGATTTTTCATGTGAGTGTATTTATTCTGAAGCCATTCATAGTAGCGATCGTCGAATTTCAGACAGGTCACGGCAGATTCCATGAGCGGTGCGGCGGCGCCGACTGTCAGAAAATCGTGCACCTTTTTCACACGATCGATCACTTCAGGAGATGCCATGACGTAGCCGAGGCGCCAGCCCGTTATGGAATATGTCTTGGAAAGTGAATTGCAGATGATTGTTCGCTCGTGCATTCCGGGCAGTGTGGACATATACACGTGCTCATATGGTTTGTATATTATGTGTTCGTAGACTTCATCAGTTATCACGAACAGATCGTATTTAATCGCAAGTTCGGCGATGACAGACAGCTCCTCACGAGTGAAAACCTTGCCGCACGGGTTGGACGGGTTGCAGAGTATAAGAGCCTTTACTCCGGGCTGTTTTAGAGCTGCTTCGAGTTCGTTGGCATCGAATGTGAACGCAGGCGGTTTCAGAGGAACGAATATCGGCTCTGCTCCGCTCAGTATGGCATCAGCTCCGTAGTTTTCGTAAAATGGTGAGAATACTACTACCTTGTCGCCGGGGTTGCATACGGACATCATCGCAGCCATCATCGCTTCCGTACTGCCGCACGTCGCAACGATCTCAGAGTCGGGGTCGATCTTCATTCCCGAAAAATGTTCGTGCTTTTCGGCGATAGCCTCGCGGAAATTCTGCGCGCCCCATGTAAGTGCATACTGATGAGGACCATCAAGCGCAACATGGGAAAGGCGTTCTGTGAGCTCTTTTGGAGGATCAAAATCAGGGAATCCCTGGGAAAGGTTTATTGCGCCGTGTTCGTTCGCAACTCTTGTCATGTGGCGTATTACTGATTCTGTAAAAGTTTCTGTTCTTGATGATAATTTAGGCATGATACCCCTCCTGCATATTTTCTACCGGACAAGTATAGCATATTTTCAAGCGGTTTTGAATGATGCAGGCAAATTGCCTTTAATATTAAAATAATATATAATGAACATACGAAAATCACAAAGGAGAATTTACGATGAGTGACAGATATGCAAGGGCGCTTGAACGTGCGTTATACAACTGGTATTACTGCGGTGACGGAGCGCCGACGGAACCGGTCTTCAATATGCTGAGCGAGGGCAGCAGGAAAGGAATGCAGATGCTGGTACCGATAGAGATACCGCAGGGACTGCTGCAGCAGCTTGCGAATGCCGGCGGTCTCAGCAAAAGCACTGCGTTTTCCATAGACGAAAAAATGCCGATAAGCTTCAAACATATACCGATAGATGAAGAAGGACACTACCTTATACCTCTTTACACGAGCGAGGAACAGATGCAGCTTGGCGATGAGGCCTCAGCGATCAGCCAGCAGTTCGCAGAGCTGATGGATCAGCTGGATCAGTGGCCGGACTGCGCGGGATACGTGATAAACCCGTACTCCGAAAAGATAATGGTAGACCGCAATATACGTGAGATGATAAGAGACTATAAAGCAAAGTCGCACGTCGCATTCGTCAGAGGAAGTGTGATGGATCTAAAAGTGTCAGCTGTCGTGAATTCGGCGCACAAGACGCTGCTCGGGGGAGCAGCGGTCGATGAGATCCTGCTCAGTGACGGCGAAGTTGACGAAGCTTTCCTGTGCGGAGGCGGCCTCAACGGTGCAATATATGAAGCTGCAGGAGCGGGACTTTTCAACGAGTGCAGGACGCTGGGCGGATGTCTGCCCGGTGATGCGAAGATCACCGGCGCACACGATTTCAGAAATGCAGAACACATAATACATGCAGTAGGGCCGTTCTATCAGGGCGAAGACAACGAAGAAAGTGACCGGGAGCTGCTGGCGTCATGCTATCGCAGGGCGCTCGATATCGCTGCCGAGAACGGCTGTGACAGCGTAGCATTTCCATGCATATCAGCGGGGGCGCAGCGCTTCCCATTATACAAGGCGGCACCGACAGCACTGATATCAGTCGTGGAGTGGTTCGAAGCGCACCCCGAAGTCGTGATGAATGTATATCTGTGCAGCTTTACAGACAACGAGTACAAATTTTATCTCAATCTTATAAAGAGCTGATGCAGTGAACAGGCTGCATACTGCAGCTTTGCAGGGGCATGTGAACAAGCTGGCCGGCATTACATGCGGCAGGTTGTGAAAGGGACATCTCAATGGAAAAAATCATAGAAATAAGTAATCTGAACAAGTCTTTCGGTGATCTGAAGGCGGTGGATGATCTGTCATTTTGCGTGGAAAAAGGTGAGCTGTTTGCTTTTCTGGGCGTCAATGGAGCAGGCAAGTCGACTACGATCTCAATAATATGCGGGCATCTCGCAAAAGACAGCGGCACGGTGAAAGTATGCGGAGAAAACACAGGACACGGTATGGGAAAGATCACAAGAAATATAGGTGTAGTGTTCCAGAATTCGATACTGGATCATGCGCTTTCTGTCAGAGACAATCTGAGGAGCCGTGCAGCACTTTATGGCATAAACGGCAGTGCATTCAGAAACCGGTATGATGAACTGGCAGTGCTCCTTGATTTTGAAGATATGGACAGGCGCATTGTTGGAAAGCTGTCGGGAGGGCAGCGCCGCAGGATAGACATTGCGAGAGCACTGTTTCACAGACCGCAGATCCTGATACTGGACGAGCCGACGACCGGGCTCGATCCGCAGACGAGAAAGCTGCTGAGGGATGTTGTAAAGGAGCTTCGCCGAAAAGAAAATATGACGGTTTTTCTGACGACACACTATATGGAGGAGGCGGCAGACGCTGATCATGTGGTGATAATTGATTCCGGCAGGATCGTGGCAGAA
>CAVEWO010000112.1:0-5597 GCA_963619345.1 Bacteroidaceae bacterium | reverse complement strand
GAAGACACTGATGCCTTATGTCACGGCCTCGCAGATGATACCGATACTGGGACTTGCACCTGTAGTTTTCGGTCTGATAAAGGACATAGAGAATGTGAGGATAGTGATCGCGGCATATATGACGTTCTTTCCGGTCGTCATAAGCCTGACACGGGGAATGATGTCTGTTGATGAAGATTCGCGTGCACTCATGAGGCTTTATGCTGCCGGCAGGAAGACTGAATATATCAAACTGGTTCTTCCGTACTCGGTGCCCTGGCTTTTCACAGGGTTGAAGATGGCGGCACCAATGGCTGTGACAGCTTCAGTCCTTGTAGACACGCTGAGTGCCAGAGATGGTATAGGTTATGTTCTGGTACTGACGCTGTATGGCGGTGGTACTACCGGCGAGTTCTGGCCGGCAGTGCTGACGGCATCTCTTATGGGGGTACTGAGTTTTGCAGCGGTATCGATAATGGAATATATCATAACCATATGGAGATACAGAAGCCGAAACGGAAAAAAGAGAAAATCGAAGGGGGGTGATTGCTGATGAACAGGATAAAGCATGACAGACATTATTTTACAGTAATACTGCTGCCGGTCCTGGCCGGCTGTATCATGGTTCTGCTGCTGCAGACAAAGTTGATACACAGTCTGTTCGGACTGGGAGAACGGCAGCTGCCGCTGCCATCGGATATCGGCACGGCTTTTACATATAACTCTGCGGATATAATTCACAATGCAGCAGTCACGCTGATCCCTGCGCTGTCCGGAATAGCAGCAGGCGGCATTATAGGGTATATGACGGCTTTGCTTGCAGTGCGTTTTCCGAGGGGCGGATACGGCAGTCTGATAATAATGACAGCGGTCAATTCGATACCGGCAGTTGCACTGGCATCTGTGATGAACTGCTGGTTCGATACTGCCCTGATCGTCAAAGCCGGAGTGGCATCAGTCATGACGATGGGAGTCATGACAGTCAATGCATATAAAGGGCTGGCTTCGCCGGGAAAGGCGGATCTGGATCTAATGGAGCTGTGCGGTGCATCTGACAGAGAGATGTTTTGTAAACTCAGGATCCCGGCAAGCCTGCCTGACGTGTTTTCGGCACTGAAACTGAACAGCACTACAGCGATGATGGGGACGATAATAAGTGAGTTCTTTGCAAGTGAGACTGCAGGACTGGGATTCATGATCAAGTACTGTCTGCGCACAGGCAATCAGAAGGACGCCGGATGGGCATATATACTGGCAGCAACGATATTGAGCCTGGCTCTTTACGGGCTGATCTGCATCATGGAAAAGCATATGCTTCGCTGGCATGTTTCAGTCAGAAAAAGCGGAAAATAATATAAAAGCATAGATAATAGATAAATCAATTAAGAGGAAGAAGGAGAAAAAATGAAATCAAAAAAACTGATAAAAATCTTAACAGGTATAACGGCTGCAGCAGTGATAGTGTCGGGGCTCTTTCTGGCAGGCTGCGGCAGCAGTGATGAAGCAAAAAGTGAAGAGGGTCTTGACAAGCTGACGGTACAGTCGCTGTGGCTGCCGCAGGGACAGTTTGCAGGTCTTTATGTAGCAAAGGAAAAAGGGTACTATGAGGATGAAGGCATAGATCTGGAGATCCTTCCCGGAGGGACGGATGTGACATCAGAGGATCAGGTGGAAAATGACGTGGCGCAGATAGGCACTGCTTTTTACAGCAGTGTACTGACATATCAGGAGAGCGGAGCGGATTTTATCAACATCTTTCAGACGATGCAGAAAAGTCCTCAGTGGCTGGTATCCAAAAAAGAGTCAGGTATAGAGACAGGTGAGGACCTGAAGGGGAAGAAAGTAGCAAACTGGTTCGGAGGACGTCAGTATGAATTTTATGCACTGGCTCAGAAATACGGGTATGACCCGGAGGAAGACATCGAATGGGTTCAGCAGGACTATACGATGGACCAGTTTGAAAATGGCAGTGTAGATGTGGCTTCGGCAATGAGCTATAACGAATATCTGCTGCTGCTGGAAAACGGATATAAAGAATCAGACTTGAATATCATTGATCCTAACGAGGAAGGAACAGCGATGCTGGAGGACTGCCTTTTCGTAAAGAGGAGCTGGGCAGAGGAAAACAGTGATCTGCTGGTCAGATTTATCAGAGCGACGATAAAGGGATGGCAGTATACTGCAGAGCATCCTGAGGAAGCCGGGAAAATAGTATATAAGGAAGGTGAAAGTGCAACCGAAGAACATCAGATAGCAATGACTAAAAAAGTAGTGGAATTTGTTGCACCTGACGGCGATATAGATTCCATCGGAAAACTTGACAGCGAGGCTTTGCAGCAGACTATAGATCTAGGAGTTCAGTCGGGTATGATAAAGAGCAAGATAGACCTGAACAGCAGTGTGGACAGTTCATACTGGGAGAAAGCGGTAAAATAGGTATGTGGATGGCACGGCAGTCGTAGAATGACAGCCCAGACAGTGGTGGAGTGACTGTCGTGCTGTCGTGATCATGACTTATATGATGCGAAATCAGGAAACAGTGAAATGAGGTGAAAGGAATGAAAAAGATACTGGTGAGTGAATGTCTGTATGGAGGCAGGATAGTGCGTTATGATGCAGGCGATGTGACGGAAAAGGATCCTCGATTCCTTAAATGGAAAGAAGAAGGGCGTCTCATACCGATATGTCCGGAGGTGTTCGGCGGACTCCCGGTACCAAGGCCGGATTCGCAGAGAATAGGAGACACGGTTCAGACAGGCGCAGGAGCAGATGTAACGAAGCAATATACTGCAGGAGCGGAGGAAGCGCTGCGTCTTGCCAGGGAGAATGATGTTGTTTTTGCAATAATGAAACAGGACAGCCCGTCGTGCGGCAGCCGATTCATTTATGATGGCACATTCACGGATACGAAGATAAGGGGGCAGGGTCTGGCGGTGGAATATCTGAGAAATGCCGGGATAACCGTATTCGGGGAAGAGGATCTCGATGAAGCCGAGAAACTGCTTACGGAGACTGAAAAAACAGAATAATAAAGGACTGCAGATAGAAAAAATACATATATAGAGAGAAACCGTGCACCGGAGGAGATCGCTCGCCGGCAGTACGGTTTTTATTTTTCTTGAATAATACACATAGACACAACGTATTCTTCAATTTATATTGTCATAATCTTTATATAAATGTAAAATAGTAAAAAAGATCATAGGCGGTCTTTGTAAGCCTAAATACAATAGTAAGGAGAATGCAGGGCAGGTGAGCCGTGCAGTCATGCGTATGTCATTTGTAAAATTCGAAAATGTAGGGAAGGTATATAAAACAGGGGATGTCGAGGTCAGAGCACTTCACGATGTCAGCTTTGAGATAGAAAAAGGCGAGATCTGCGTAGTAGTAGGGCAGTCGGGTGCAGGAAAGACGACGCTGCTCAATATACTCGGCGGTATGGATACGCTTAGCGAGGGCAGAGTGACGCTGGACAGGCGGGATATATCGGCGCTAACGACCAAACAGATGGCGACGTACAGGAGGTGGGATATAGGATTTGTGTTTCAATTCTACAATCTGATACCTAATCTCACCGCACTCGAGAATGTCGAGATCGCGTCGCAGCTTTCGAAGAAACCGCTCAACAGTGAAGCGGTGATAAAGGCTGTGGGACTTGCGAACAGGATGAATAATTTCCCGGCACAGCTGTCCGGCGGCGAGCAGCAGCGTGTGGCGATAGCCAGAGCACTTGCGAAAAATCCTAAGCTGCTTCTCTGTGATGAGCCTACGGGAGCTCTTGATTATGAGACGGGAAAGGCGATACTGAAACTGCTGCAGGATTCGTGCAGGAAAGGCGGCATGACGGTCGTCATAATAACGCACAATTCAGCGCTTACTGCGATGGCAGACAGAGTTGTGAGGATTAAAAACGGTACGGTGGCGTCGGTATCGCTCAATGAAAATGCCGTTTCTGTTGAAGATATAGAGTGGTAGAGGAAAGATATATGTCGGGGAACATTTATGGAAAAAGTATAAGAAGGACTATATTCGGCAGTATGGGAAGGTATATAGCCATACTGGCGATAATCGCGCTGGGTGTCGGATTCTTCGCGGGCATCAAGGATACGAAGGATTCGATGATGCTGACGTGTAATAAATATGTGGATGAGTACAGGCTGTATGATTTAAGGCTGCTGTCTACATATGGGTTCACCGATGAGGATGTGGATGCTATAGCTGGTGCGGACAGAGTCTCGGCGGCGGAAGGATCAGTCACAGCTGATTTTTTTTCAGAGGATCGCGGAGGGAATTCCATCATTATCAGAGCGCACTCGATCACGGAGGACGTGAATAAGGTACATCTGCTTAAGGGCAGGATGCCTGAAAAAGCGAACGAATGCGTGGTGGATGCCCATTTCTTTTCGAAAAAAGATATAGGCAGCACGATCAAAGTCACTGATGAGAACACTCAGACTGAAAAAGATGCGCTGAAGTACAGCGAGTATACGATAACGGGAATAGTCAATTCTCCGTATTATCTGATGAAAGAGGAGCGCGGAACGACATCGCTTGGCGACGGCAGCATCAAAGCGTTCATATATGCACCGCTGAGTGGATTCACATCTGAGTATTATACGGAGGTATTTGTCACGTCTGAAAAGCAGGGGTTTATTTTCAGCGACGAGTACTCTGCTAATATGAAAAAGACTGAGCCAGCTGTAGAGAAGGCTGCGCAGGAGCGTATGCAGATCAGATATCAGGAGATCGTCAGTGAGGCGGAGAAACAGATAGACGACGGACAGAAGGAACTCGATGATGGTAAAGCAAAGCTCCAGTCTGAAAAGGATTCCGCGTATGCGAAACTCAGGGAGTCTAAGAACACGCTGGATCAGAAGAGCGCTCAGCTGAGTTCAGGAAAGCAGCAGCTCGCTTCACAGAAGAGCACTCTTCTTTCGCAGAGGGAGCAGGCCGCAGCCGGTATAGCTCAGCTGCAGCAGCAGATCGCGGAGGCAGATCCGGAAACACCTGAAGAAGTTATCATATCAATGAAGGCACAGCTGGCACAGCTTCAGGGCAGTCTGGCGCAGATAGATGCAGGTCTGGCACAGGTGAGTGAGGAAGAAAAAAATCTTGAGGCGGCACAGCAGCAGCTGGATGATGGTTACAGCCAGTACAGATCGGGCAGTGCAGAGGCGGACAGTCAGTTCGCATCTGCAGAAGCGGAGCTTGAAGAGGGGAGCAAGGAACTCGACAAGGCGAGAGAGGAACTCTCAGGACTCGAGAAACCAGAGCTTTATATACAGGACAGGGAAGATAATATAAGTTTCGGTTCGTTTGAAAGCAATGCCGATATAGTGGACAGTGTGGCAAAGATATTCCCTGTGTTTTTCTTCCTGATCGCGGCACTGGTGTGCTCGACGACGATGACGAGGATGATAGATGAGGAAAGGACGCAGATAGGTGCACTCAGTGCGCTTGGATACACGTCGGGCAGAATCATGTTCAAGTATATGATCTATTCAGGCTCGGCGGCAGTGATAGGATGCACGGCGGGATTTCTTGCGGGTTCGAAATACTTTCCGTATTTCATATGGATTGCATACGGCATGATGTTCGGATTTGCACCGCTCGAGTTC
>CAVEWO010000111.1:0-5664 GCA_963619345.1 Bacteroidaceae bacterium | reverse complement strand
GTCCTCTTTGTCCTCCTTGTAGGTCACCCCGTACCACCTGTCAGCGGAATTCAGCACCCTGACCTGCGCCTTTCCATCGTGCACGAGCCTGTCGGCAGCCGCAGGAAGATAATATTCACCCTTGAGCGGATTCTCCGCCACGACCTTTTCAAAAAACTCAGGGAAACCATTGCCGAGCTCATCCATCATGCTCCTCGAAAATCCCCAGAAATTCATCGAGACCACCGTGTCTTCAGGCAGGCTGACCCATGTCTCGCCGTCATCCTCAGTATAAGCGATCCCCTGATCCCTTTTCATGATCTTCGTTCGCTCAGTCACCTTCTCGAGATATCCGTTCTCGTCTATGCCGCAGACGCCCCTTGACACGTGACCGTTCTCGGTAACGGTGTTCGCCAGCTGATATCCGACCATGCAGTACGAATATTTTTCGCCGTCCTGATGCTCTGTAAGATAATCATAGATAGCCGTGAAACCGCTCGGCCCGTAATAATCATCCGCATTTATGACCGCGAACGGCCCCTTTATAAGATCCCTGCACGAAAGCACCGCATGCCCCGTGCCCCACGGCTTTTCTCTGCCCTCCGGGATCTGCACGCCGTCCGGCACATCATCGAGCTTCTGGTACGCATACTCTATCTCCATGAACCTTCCGGCGCGCTCGTCGACCACCTCTCTGAAAAGCTCCCTGTGCTCCTCCTTTATCACGAACACAGCGCGCTCAAAGCCCGCCATCATCGCGTCATAGAGCGAAAAATCAAGGATTATCTCTCCCGAATCCGTTATCTTATCGACCTGCTTCAGACCGCCATATCGCGAACCCATGCCGGCCGCCATTATTATCAGCGTTGGTTTTTCGTTATTTTTCATAGCTTTCTTCTCTTTCTTTATGTGATATTTCTCTGATGCGTTTTCATCAATTATACCAAATACCGCAGATTTTACAAATTTATTATTGAAAAGCTGCGCGTATGGTATAATGTCGAGGTATATGAAATATATCATGCAAAGCTTCAGCTGTCCGGCTGCGGGCTCTCATGAGGTCTGCGGCAGCATGGATCCGGAAGGTCAAAAATTCGAAAGGTGATAACGATGAGTAAAAATATTATTTTTGTGACGGGGTATTTCGGTGCTCCCATACGTGAAGTCGCGGAAAAGACTGCAGAGCGCGAAGGCTGTGCGCTTTTGTCGCTGGATGAGGAGATAGAAAGGGCAGACGGCCGCTCGATCCTGCGCATCTGCATGCTGATGGGCGAACACGAGTACAGGAACAAGGAATACGAGATCCTGGCAAAACTCCCTGAGGACGACCTTGTCGTATACTGCGGAGACGGCGTGCTAAACGATGAAATGTCAAGAGATATCATACTGAAACACCGGCTCGTGATCGCAGGAGCAGACATGTCGGTCGATGAGCTGTGGGAAAACGCCAGAAAAACAAAAGACTCCGCACATGCCTTCATGCATTTCGGCAGTGAGGAATCTCAGAAAAAATCGTTCGAAGACCTTTATTCGAGACAGCGTGCGCTTTACGCTTCGATCGGACTGTGATATCATAAATGTGTGTATGCCTAACGGCATAAAATCAGGATTTACAAGGAGTTCAAATGAAAATTTTTGCAAATATACCGGGAGCCTACAAGCTTCTGCACTGTCTAAAATATCTTAAGACCAACAGAAGAGAGATAGACGCCGCACGCGAGGCAGGCGACTTTGAGAAAGAAAGAGAATATATACTCAAATCGACTTCATACTGGGGTCCTAAAGTCATGGAAATGTTCGGAAGCACTGTCAATGTACACAATATCGAAAATCTTCCTGAGCACGGACCTGTGGTACTCGTCGGAAACCACCAGGGTTATGCTGACATATTCGCATACTGCGCAGCATTCAAGAATTTTCAGTTCGCATTCGTCGCAAAAGAGAATCTTGCCAAAATACCGTTTTACGGCAAATGGATAAGAAAAATACGCAGCGTCTTTATAAAGCGTGACGACCCGCGGGCTTCGCTCAAGGCGATAAGCGAAGGCATCGAATACATCAGGCAGGGATTTTCACTGGTTATATTTCCTGAGGGAACCAGGAGCAAAGGGCCTGTTCCGGGCAGATTCCACAAAGGGTCTCTCAAGCTGGCTACAAAACCGGGAGTTCCTGTCGTGCCGATCTCGCTGAACGGCAGCTACAAGATGTTCGAGGAAGAAGGATATCTGAAAGGCGCAAGGATCGATATCATAGTTCACGAGCCTATAGAAACGAAAGGTCTGAGCAGAGAAGAAGAAAAGGAGCTCAATGACCGCGTCGAGAAGATCATAGTCGACGGTGTGAAAGAGCTGCAGAAACTTCAGGAATCAGCAGAGATACACAGCAGTTAACATGTGAGCCAGCATTTTACTATATAACCAGGAAAACATATGATCTATATATGATCTTACGAATAAAAAACGGCTTTAAGGATCTTCTATCGTACCTCATAAAGCCGTTTTTCTGTGTGCAAACAGTGTCATTATTTATTTCACATACAGCTGCCTGGTTTTATCGGAAGGATCGAACTTTCTCCATAATACCAGCAGTATGATCCCTGCTGCCGCCATCGCTGCCCCGTACCACAGGAGGATATCCAGCATGCCTTCAAAGTCGCTCAGCATACCGCTTCCATAGGTCTCAAGATAATATTCATGTCCCCAGTCTCCTTCATACCAGTTAAGAAACGGAACACTTATGAGCGAATAAATGCCGACTATCAGACAAAACGCTCCAAGCCTGCCTGTATCACCTTTTGCAAGTCTTGTTTTACTGTTTACCGGATACATATCAGGATCAGTCTTGTACAGACCTCCGTATATCCATTTGAATATTATATAAAATACCGCAGCTGCAGGTATCATCAGTATACCGCCTGTAAAATAATCTGTGCCATTGATGAGCAGCACTACAGCGCACACTATTATCGGCAGCAGTGCACAGTAATAAAGTCCGGCTTTTCCTCCCGGTATCACGAACATTCCTGCACGTTTTTCCACCGGATACAGCTTTCTCATTTTTACAAGTGCGATGCATACCAGTATATATGTAACGAGCCCGAACGTGACTTCCAGAAGCACAAGAGCTGTAAATTCAAATTCCATAAGTACCAGAGTCACTGCTGTGTAAAGCAGCACGCTTACATACGGCACGCCTTTTTTCTTTGAAACTTTTCTCAGGAATTTCGGGCAGAGGTTGTCATCGGCAAGAACGAAGAATCCTCTTGACCCTGTCGCAAGCTGGCTGTTGAAAATCGCAAGCTGTGAGGCTATCGCAACAAGGCAGAACACGATCCCCATGAAAGGCCCTATGTACTCGGTAAGTACCGTTGAAAATCCTACGCCGCTGCTGCCGTCTGTAGTCCAGCTCTGCCATTCTCCCACCGATGCAAGGCCTGCTACAGTAGGAAGGACATACGTTATAGTGACCAGAGGCAGAGAGATTATGACCGCCTTAGGTATAAGCTGCGGATTTTCGACTTCTCCGGCAATATTAGGAAGGCTTATATATCCGAAATACATCCATATGCATATAGCTGCACATCCTCCTATGCTTTCCACCACACCTGAATCCTCAGGCATGAAAGGCTGCATAGGATTCTGGTTCCAGTTGGCGAATCCCACTATAGTAACGAGCGTGAATGCAGCTATAACGACTATAGTAAGGAATGTGCTCAGTTTTCCTACTTCCTGTATACCGAACAGGTTTATGACAGTAAAAACCGCAACCAGTATTATTTTCAGGCAAAATGCCTGGAAAACCGTAAGTTCAACGAAATACGAAAGATATCCTATCGAAAGAACTATATATACTGCATTTGCCACATAAAACGAAATCGCCAGCAGAAACGCACTTATGAACCCCCAGAATTCACCGAGAGATTTTTTCACCCATACGTAGGCGCCGCCTTCTTCCGGCATTACAGCTCCAAGTTCTGCAACAGCAAGGCAGAATGGAACCGACCATATAAGGGGGAATACCAGGAGCATCACTATAGTCATTCCCGGGCCGCTGACTGACACCATCTCCTCGACACCGAAGGCTCCTGCCGCACATGCACAGTACATTATAGCAGTCAGACTAACGATACCGACATTATGTTTTTTTAAAGCCGTTACACCATCTTTATGAGTACCCATAACAGACACCCTCCTTTCATTTCTCTGCCGGCTGAAAGCCGGCATCAGGCCACACCCTGCTGCCTTTCATAAACTTTCCCGGTTCATTTAGTATATTTTTATAGGGCTCTGTTTACTATCTTTTTCTTGTCTACATTTTTTAGAAAATTTAAACTTTTTAATGTTTTAATACTCATTTACTGATGTTATAATAGCAATAGAAAGCAAAAAAGAAAGTTTTTTATATTTCTCAATACTTTTTATAAAAAAATGTGAGGCTTTACATGAAAAAGAACATAAATTATACAGATAACATACCTGTTCGTGCAGATATAATAGAGTTCGGCAGTTACCCGTGGCACATGCATACAAATGACATCCAGATATGCTACATCCTTTCCGGGGAAGCCAGAATGAAGTTCACATACGGATACTATCATCTCAAAGAAAATCATATACATTTCATCCACTCTTACGATATACACGGATTCCAGAGCCTGAACGGACAATGCAAGATGCTTGTTCTGAGTTTTGATCTCGATCATTTTTCGGAAAAATTCCCGAACCTCGGAGCGCAGATTTTTTCTGTGCGGTCAATAAGTGCAGATACATTCTACACGCACCAGGCAGCCCTCAGAAAACAGATATTTTCTCTTGCAGTAAAACTTATGCGCGATGAAAAAAATCAGAGCTATTATAAAAGCACAGATGACTGCGCCACGGAGATCTTCAAAACTCTTTACAGAGATTTCCGCAACTTCAGGATAGGAGAAGACAAGCTGAATGAATATCGTATTTCGCATGACTCTTTTCAAATAGACAGAATCAGCCGTATCATATGCTATATCTATGAAAACTACAACAGCAAAATAAGTCTTGCCGCAATAGCTGCCGAGGAAAATATCAATACATATTATCTTTCCCACCTTTTTCAGCGTTTTGCCGGCAAGAGCTTTCGTGATTTCATAAACATGACCAGAGCAGAAATGTCTGAATATGAGATACTGGCAACTGACAAGGCCATATCGAAAATAGCACTTGACGCAGGATTTTCCAACTATAATTACTATATAGACGCTTTTATAAAATGGTTCGGCATGCATCCCAAAAAATACCGCAGCGAATTCAGGAAGGAGACTATACTTGAAAAAGATCCTGAATGTACTCATCTGTCACTGTATGATGCGATGCCTCTCATAGAAAAAGAGCTCTCGAAAATAGAGATATCAGATATTCACGATACTAAAAAAACTTATATATCCCTTAATCTGTCACTGAAGCTCAGTGACAGAAAGAGCAGCGCATGTATTCGTTCCGGATCATTCATAAATGAAATATCAGAACGGCTTTTTACACATGCGCCTGATCTTCGCAGAAATGCAAATAAAAATATAATCCCATCTGAGTTTTACAGCAAACATGAACCTCATGAATACTGCATCAGTCTGCTTGATGCAGCAGTCAGAAAAAAGAATCTCTGCCTTGAAAATCTGCATATCATCGATACAGAAGAAAATAAAAACGGGCT
>CAVEWO010000110.1:0-5678 GCA_963619345.1 Bacteroidaceae bacterium | reverse complement strand
ACTATGCATTCCGGCTCCATCGCCACCGCCCCGGCTATTGCTATCCTCTGCTTCTGTCCGCCGGAGAGCATGTGCGGCGCTTTTTTCCTGAAATCATACATTTCAACGCCTTTGAGAGCCTCGTCTACACGCCTTCGGATCTCTGCAGGATCCACTCCCAGGTTTTCAGGCCCGAACGCTACATCGTCCTCCACGATCGAGGAGACGATCTGGTTGTCCGGGTTCTGAAAAACCATCGCGACCTTCTGGCGTATGTCCCATATATGCTCAGGCTCCGAAGTATCCATGCCGTCGACATATATTTTCCCGGATGTCGGCACCAGCAGCCCGTTTATGTTCTTGGCGAGCGTGGATTTTCCGGATCCGTTCTGCCCTATGACCGCCGTGAAACTTCCCTTCTCGACGCTGAAGCTGACGTTGTCGATAGCCCTGTGCGCCGAGCCGTCCTCGTGCTTTACATAATCAAATATCAGATTTTCTATCCTGATAAAATCGGCCATTTATTTTTCCTCTCTGCCATAGTAATCGTCAAGCATCTTTTTCATGGTATATGCATCCACCTGCCCCGGTGCAGACTTGTCCATCCCTGCCGCAAACGTTATGCATGAACCGTATTTGCCTGCTGCCACTCTTGCAGGTCTCCCTGCTGCGCCCATGGCTATCATCACTATCGGCACATCTGTATTTCTGTTCAGGTATGCAGTCGTTTTCAGCAGCAGCTCGGTGTCTTCTTTTGTAAAGGACATCGCTGCGAGTTTGCAGATGTCTGCGCCCATGCGTACCATCGCTTTCACTATGTCTATCATCTGTTCAGGCGGCGGCATCCTGTCGAAATCATGGTGCGACATTATTACTTTGCATCCGTACGAATGCACTTCATCGACCTGCTTTTTTATCATATCTGCGTTGAATCTGCCATTGCCGTCAAGCAGCTCTATATCAACAAGGTCGACAAGCCCGCTCTGAGCCGCAAGACCTCTGAGTCCCGCCATATGTGCTTCCGGCAGCTGCACCTCCCCGCCCTGGGATCTGCTCCTTATCGTAAAAATGAGCGGTATGTCTTCGGCGATCAGGTTTATGTCATCGAGCAGCTTTACCGAATCCAGGTAGAACTCCTTCTGCTTCAGCTTTTCCTCAAGGTCAGGCACTGCACCCAGATATTTGTCTGCGCGCCACTCTATCATATCACACGGCATCTCCGTGATCTCCACGCATTCGTTCTTTATCTGCGCGGGATCTGCTGAGACTACCGGGATCGCGATCTTGGGTCTCCCCGGCTTAAGATATATTTCTCTGATTTTTAGTGTATTCATTGCAATATCCCCCTTTTCCCCTGCACAGGGTTTAATTTTACCATTTTTGACAGTCTTTTAAAAGTAAAAGTACGAGTAAGTATGTATCCTGACTCGTACCGAATGTCTGCCTTTCTGATTATACTATTTCTTTGTGACGAATTTTTGTGAATACGTAAAATATCTTACCGCCGGAGTTTTGGAAAGTGCTGCAGCCATCACTGCCGCCAGTATCATACCAACGACGAACTGGCCTATATTCCACGGCACTCCCAGTGCCGGAGCCACCCAGTTGCCGTACATGATCCCCTCAGCCACGTAATATCCTGCCGCCATGAATAAGCCCGCTGCGATCATCCCCATGATCTCCACGAGCATGAACTTCTTATCGCTTATATCTTCATTTTTCGATGCTTTCGCTATTATCAGCCCGAGTATAAGCGCCATGATGCCTTTTATTACAAATGTCCATGGTGCCCATGCTGCAAATCCTCCGACTATATCTCCCAGCATACCGCCGAGTGCTGCAGCGGCTGCACCGTATTTCCATCCCAGAACCAGAACAGCCAGGAATATCATCGCATCGCCGAGATGCACGTACCCCTGAGTGAATGGGATCGGCACACGTATGAAAAGGATCGCCACCATGATCAGGCACATCATGAGAGCTGTAAGCACCAGCCTGAATGTTTTCGAATTTGTTTGCATCATAAAACCTCTTTTCAATAATCATTCTTTACTTTATACTATAATACATGATGATTGTATATAAATTAATATACAAAAATAATTATTTTTATAATAACAGTAGAGGTCATTTATGAAAGCTATACTTCCATTGCTCGACGAACAGAGCAAAAGACCGTATTATCTGCAGGTCTATGATCATATAAAAAAAGCGATACTGAGCGGGGAAATCATGGAAGGCGAAAAGCTGCCGTCTCTGCGTTCTCTTGCAAAGTCCACGACGCTCAGCGTGACGACTATCGAGCAGTGCTACAACCAGCTTCTCGTCGAAGGTTACATATACAGCCGGGCACAGTCCGGGTACTACGTGAGCCAGGTCTTTTCTCATTCGCATAAGACTGCTGCTGCGAATAACAATATTTTCTCGCTGCACGTGTCTTCCATAGACAGCACGCTTCGCGAAACGGCATCCCCTCTGAAATACGATCCCGACTGCTTTGATTTCAACAAATGGAAAAAGTGCATGAACAAGGTGATCACGGAATACTCTCCTGCGCTGTTTTTCGAAGGCGACCCGCAGGGCGAAATGGTGCTGCGTACGGAGATAGCCAAATATCTTTACGTGTCACGCGGCGTTTCATGCACACCTGACCAGATCATCATAGGAGCGGGTACTCAGCAGATCACGAGCCACCTGTGCACTATACTCCGGAAAATGGGCATCGAGAACGTCGCTCTTGAGACTCCGGGATACCTGCCGGTACGCAATATTTTCCGCGACAGAGGCTTTGCTATAACCCCTGTGGATGTGACCGACCGCGGCCTTTCCATAGAAAAACTCCCGACGAATATCAGGACTGCCACATATGTCAGTCCTGCGAACCATGTCTTCACCGGAGCCGTTATGCCGATCGGCAGGCGATATGAGCTGCTCAACTGGGCGGCGGAAAATGACAGCTATATAATAGAAGACGATTACGACAGCGAGCTGCGATACTTCGGCAGGCCGGTACCTGCACTGAAAGGGCTGGAAAACAGCAGCCGCGTGATCTACCTCGGCTCATTCTCAAGTACGCTTTTTGCCGCTGTAAAGATAAGCTATATGGTGCTGCCCGACGAGATGAACTTCCTTTTCTCCTCGATAGCACAGGACTACACACAGACGTGCTCGAAGCTCGAACAGCTGACACTTGCGCTTTTCATGGAAACAGGAAACTATCAGACGCATATCAAAAAACTCAGGAAACTGTATTCGCAGAAGCTTGCGGCGGTCACCGACACGTTTGAAAACGAGGCAGCCGACTTTATCGATGTAAAGAACACCTCATCCGGTGTGAACGTAATATTAAAAGTCCATTCGGATAAAAAAAACGACACCCTGAAAAAGGAAGCCGAAAGTTTCGGCATCCCCATCACGGGCATCGAAAACGATTTTATAATGTTTTATTACAATCAGATACCTCTTGCTGAGATACCGCAGCTTCTGACAGAGTTGATACGAGTCTGGCGCGCAGCTTAATGAATCTGCGCTTCCTCAGGATCGTATACGCTGCGAGGATCAGTATCGAGATGCATGTAGCGATACTTCCCGCAATGATACCCGGTGGCGTGAAGCTCAGTTCTATTTCATGCTCTCCCGCATCGAGCGATGTCGAGATGAACACGCCCCCGGTCTTTTCATGTATCTCTTTTTTCACTCCGTCTACTTTGAGAGTCCAGCCGCGTTCATACGGCACGGATGTCACCAGTATGCCGCCGTCTCCTGCGTCGATCGTTCCGCGGATAAAGCGGTCTCCGCTGTCTATTGCTTCGAGCATGTGTTCCGAAAGGACTTCATATGCACTGTCCCATACATCATAGTCCAGCGAGCAGACATAGCAGGTTATATCTCCGACGTCTCCGGCATCATATCTCACGGTGACTGTGAATTCTTCCCCTTCATCGACCGTCCCTATGTTAACGATCGAGCCGCAATCGCTCATGATCTGGATCTCATCAAGATTTTCAAGATCCTCATTCGCTACTATTTCCTTTGCATTATCTGCCTCTGCAAAGACGTAATATTTCTGTGTCTTATCCGCCTTGTATGTCAGTATAACTTCAGATTTTCCGGACGGGTCCTTAGTTTCTGTAGTGATCTTTCCGTTCGCGCTGTATTCAGCTTTTATGTTCGCAGCAGCGATCTTCGGCTTTCCCGCACTCACAAACACATTCTGATACTTGTTCGATGTCGCTGATCTAATGTAACTTTCAAGCACCTCAAACGGATTGCCGCTATGCGTATCCCACGTCCTGATCTCGTTGCCCGTCATATAACCTATCGACAGCGGGTAACGGCTCTCATACAAGTATGAGTTCCCCCGCCTGTCGACCTGCACGAAGTCAGGATCATTCAAAGGCAGATTCTTTGATATGAGATATTTCACATTGAGCATAGCGTTGGTCACAGGATCTGTCTGGTTGTAATTGAACCTGTTTTTCCCCGGCTCACCTTCCAGTCCTATCGCCTCCATCAGCGATGTCGTATCAGCATTCAGTGATGACGAGAACTGTGACAGTCCTTTGTAATGATAGAAGGCCGGGCAGTTCAGCATATAACTGCCGTTGATCTCCATCCTGGCGAACTCTTCGTTCCTGCTCTCAGCGATCCCTGTGATATCATCATAATTCTCAAAATACGTGTCGCGCTGCGTATTTCCGATCGTATCGAATGCTGAGCACACAGTCGAAACGGATTCCGTCGTCACAAGCACCACGACAAGCAGTATCATCGCCCCCTTCGAAATAAGATCTTTCCTGTAAAAGAGCAGCACGGAGCAGTAAAGCGCCATCCACACGATCCCGCCGTAAAAGAACAGGTTCATATCATCTATATTTTCGACCATGAGTTTCTGTGCAAACAGATAGTATGCCGTTCCTGAAGAGAAAAGTATCCAGATATGCCGGAGCTTTACATTGTCAAGAACCCGGAAAGCCCTGTACGCCATCCCGATCAGCACGAAAGATATGACGAATGTATATCTGTACGGCAGCTGATTCGGAAAATGAAAGCCGTGCCATATGAAGTCCAGCTTGTTTATGTTCAGGCTTAGGAACATGAACGCCAGAAACGCTGCATTCAGCACTTTTTCCCTCGTGCTGAATGCTTTGCTCGTCAGGTAGAACACCAGCAGCATCACTGTAAAGATGCCGCAGTACAGGTTCGGCAGCCCCTCACGGTATGTCAGCTCGCTGTAAGGCAGCAGCTGATTGAAAATATCGAGCGCATCATTGTAGAAGACTACATTCTCCGGCATATCCATCGAAATGTAGTATGTACTCTGCATACTTATATAGGCAGGCAGCAGCATCACAGCCGCCATCACTACTGCAAGCAGTGAAAAGAAGACTGCCCGACCCGTCGTGATAATGCACTTCTTTGCACCTCTTGCTCTGTTTTTTATAAAATAAAGCACAGGATAATAGAACATTATAAAAATGCATACCATTATCGCCATGTAGTAGTTCGAAAACACGATCAGCGCCAGCGATACCGTGTAAAGCACTGCCCTGCCGTCATCGATCAGACGATTCAGTCCCAGCATGCAAAGCGGGAGCAGCATGACCGCATCCATCCACATGACGCACCAGTAATATGCCAGCACATACGAACAGAGCGCATACATGACCGCAAATGCAACTATCCCCCAGTCGCGGGCC
>CAVEWO010000109.1:0-5683 GCA_963619345.1 Bacteroidaceae bacterium | reverse complement strand
CCTGAGTACCTCCCGGACCGTCAAGGTATGCGATAGGCGTTCCATTGATCTCGAGCCTGCATGCAGGAAATTCATTTCGTAATGATTCTACATCGAATTTAAATTTCATTTTCTTACCTCCAAGATTTAATCTGGCTTTCATTATATAGAGCTGGCATTATTCCACAAGTGTTCAAACTCTCAATTATTCCCGGCTGTTTTGTACAAAATACAAAACAATAGATACAGGTGGGAGCTTTGTAAAAAGTACAAAAAATCACAAACAATTTATTTTTTAGTACAATTGTGCTGGCTTTTCGGCGATGATAATATAAAGAAAAAGTAAAAAAGATGTGAATTTTACAAATCTAAGAAACGGAGGAAGGCTTTATGAGATGCGGGACCACAGGTGCATCAGAAGTGTATTTCAATGGCAGGATCTATACTGTAGATGCAGAATTTTCAGTTGCTGAAGCAATGGTTGTAAAAGAAGATCGTTTGATCTATGTGGGAACAAATGATGTTGCTGAAAAATTTATCGATAATGCGACAAAAGTGATTGATCTAAAAGGAAAGACTGTTATTCCAGGGCTGATTGAAGCACATATGCATTATGGCTGGTTCAGTCAGTCACTGATCGAAGTGAATGGTCTGGAACGTAAAAAAGAAGATATTCTAGAAGATGTTCGTCGCCGGGCAGAGTGCTTACCGGAAGGTGAATGGATCAGAGGCAGAGGCTGGAACCATGTAAACTGGGGGACTGGTTTTCCTTCAAAGCAGGAACTTGATGAAGTCGCGCCGAATAATCCGGTGTGCCTGATCAGAACAGATTGTCATTCTTACTGGGTAAATTCTAAAGCTCTTGAAGCCGCAGGAATAGATGCATCGACAGCAGATCCGGATGGAGGTGAAATAATACGCGAAGAGAACGGTGAGCCGAGCGGTATTCTTGTAGATACAGCCGGAGATATACTGTTGGAAAAAATACCGCCCTATTCAAGGAATATTCAGCTGAAGGCATTGTTGAAAGCGCAGGAGTATCTGTTGTCGCTAGGCTTTACGAGCATCATGGATGCGGGAGCGGAAATCAGTGAACTGGAAGCAATGGAAGCTTTATGTAAAAGCGGAGATCAGAAGCTCAGACTTTATGTTTATGCCAAAGAAGGAGAATCGGCAGAACATTGCTATAAAAAAGGTATCCAAATCGGAATGTATGACAATCGTATGACCGTGCGCGGAGTAAAATTATTCTGTGACGGCTCAACAGGTTCAAGAGGTGCAGCACTGCTGGAGGATTATGCAGACCGCCCGGGGCATAAAGGGATCTTCAGGTATACTGATGAAGAGATGTATAATACTGTTAGAGAGGCCAGGAAAAACGGCTTTCAGTTATCGGTACATGTCAATGGCGATGCTTCAGTTGAACAGGTGATCAATGCATATATAAAAGTTCTGGATGAAATGCCGCTTGAAGACAATCGTTGGAGATTAGAACATTATCAGCTGATCACAAAAGAACAGCTGGCTAAAACTGTTGAATATGGTTTCATTCCGAGTATGCAGTTTGTGCAGTGCACGTCAGACAGAGTAATGATCACAGAACGTTATGGAAAAGATACAGGGCGATTGGACCGCGCATACATCTGGCGTGATATAGTCGACGCAGGTCTGCATATTGCCAACGGTTCTGATGCACCGGTAGAGCTTGTCAATCCATATCATGGTATCTATGCAGCAATAACAAGAAAAGGCAGAGACGGACAGCCTGAAGACGGATGGTATACAAATCAGTGTCTGAGCAGAGAAGAAGCTCTGCGCGCTGACACTATCTGGGCAGCGGAAGCACATTTTGAAGAAAATATGAAAGGCTCTCTTGAATCTGGGAAACTTGCTGATTTTACAGTCCTTGACAGAGATATAATAAACTGCAGCCCTAAAGACATAATAGACACTCAGGTATTGATGACTGTTATCGGCGGAGAAGTGGTTTATGAAAAGAAATGAAATATAAAGATAATCAAAGGAGTTTATTAAAATGGAAGAAAAAACTCAGGAAGTGAAAAAAACAGAGAATAAAGTATCTTTATGGGTATGTATTACAATTATTATTTTCTTTGCTGGAAGTTTTATTTTTGAACTGATCGTTTGGGGAACTCCAAACGTGCACATGACGCTTATATTTTCTTCTGCTTTTGCTGTCATTTTACTTTTGACTCAAGGTGTAAAAATGTCGACAGTAGAAGAAGGCGTTATCCACGGAACGAAAATCGCTACGATATCAATGATGATCCTCATGCTGGTCGGTGTGATGATACCTGCGTGGACGGGCTCAGGGACGATACCGGTATTGATCTATTACGGTCTGAAGGTAATTTCACCATCGATATTTCTGCTGGCATGTGTTGTGATCTGTGCGCTGGCGTGTTTATGTACGGGAACTTCATGGGGAACTATAGCCACTTTCGGTGTTGCAATGATGGGAATAGGGCATGGACTTGGTGTTCCTGAGGCATGGACTGCAGGTGCAGTTATTTCGGGATCGCTTTTTGGAGATACTATGACTCCGGTATCGGATTTTGCAAATCTTGCATCAGGTTCATGTGAAGTCGATCTTTTCAAACACATAAAAGGAATGTTCTGCATCACAGTTCCAAGTCTTGTGATCAGTCTGGCAGCTGCACTTGTCATGGGACTTAAGTTCAGCAGCAATACATATGATGCAAGTTCAGTGGATACGATCATGTCTGGAATCGAAGTAAATTTCAATATTTCTCCGTTATACGCGATCATTTCAATGGTACCTGTGGCCATCATTCTGATATTAAGTATCAAAAAAGTAAACGCAATGTGTGTCATGGTCGTATCGTCAATAGCTGCAATGCTGATAGCTGTTATTTTTCAGGGTTACAGTCTGCAGGATATGGTTTCTTTCATGAATGACGGATTCTCGATCGACACAGGGTATGAAAGCCTGGATACTATTTTTAACAGAGGCGGTCTCCAGAGCATGATGTATACAGTGTCTATAGGTTACCTGGGATTAAGCTTCGCCGGTATACTGGAAAAGTCAGGAGTTATGGATACTCTTCTCCACTGTGTTTCCGGAGTCACCAGGAATATCAGAAATCTTGTCCTGACTCAGGCGGCAACAGGATGTATCGTAGCACTTATCAGTGCCAGCGATTACGTGTCAGTTCTGGTACAGGGACGAATGTTTGCAAAAGGATATGACGAACTGGGCATAAGCAGAACTGTCCTGTCAAGAACATGTTTATCCTGTGGTGCTGTTTTCGGATGGCTGTTTCCATGGACGGTAGGAGGTGCATATGTTTCCGGAGCGCTGGGACTGTCGCCTACATCATATGGAATGTTCGCATTTTACATTTTTCTGATACTTATAATCAACATCATATACGCAGTGTTTGGAATATTTTTACCAAAAGCTTCCAAAGAAGAAGTCGAAATGCGGGATTCTCTTGAAAAAATATGACAGGTATCGCTCTCGGAAAACTTACATGCTGGTACTTCCCGGGGCTTGATCAGGAGTTATGGACGATACTGTATCGCGGACGGAAGGCTGGCATCGATCGCAACAGAAGCTGACGCTGACGCGGCACTGAAGAAAGCTATGAAGAAGCTCGTTGATTTCGTAGCTGACCACAGCGATCTCGACTTTTACAACGCAGGCATCATCTGTGGTCTGACAGCAGATCTGCAGATCAGCCAGATGGTAGATGTTGAAAAGACAGCAAGAATGGCAATAGATCTGGATGTTCTTGAAGAGATCGGGATCGACATGTTCAAATAAAAACAGAGTCGAAGTTAACGGTTGAATAACAGGATTCGAACAAAAGCAGAGAGCTGTTCTCACTTGCAGACTTATGAGTGAACGGCTCTCTGCTTTTATAGTATTCGTTTTTAGAGTATACGGTCTTATAGCATGCGGAACGCATCTATTTAAAAAACGTGTCCAGATATTTTCTGGCTTTGTAGATCGTCGAAAAGATATGCAGCGCATTGAAAAGGCTGATCTCGTCTTCGGTTCCCAGCAGGCCGCTTATCTTGTTTATACGGTAGCGTATCGTATTTTTGTGCTGGAACAGCGCATTCGCAGTCTTTTCGATGTTCCCTCCGTTATCTACAAACTCAAGCACAGTGTCCAGAAGAGGCGATGCTGAGTTGTCCTGCGAGGAAAGTATCTGCAGTGTCCTGGAGTAGTACTGCTTGTAATACGAGGTATATATCTGAGGCAGCAGCAGGCTGTCTGTCCCTGTGTCCTGAAACTGCGTCATCGGTCTGTCTCTCAGCAGGCAGCTGGTGTTCGCGTATATCGCTTCGAGAAACAGCGCTGATATATCTGACAGTCCGTGTACAGGCGCAGCGATGCCGACGCGGTATTTTTTCAGCATGGAGCTGTCGTGCAGTATGCGCTCCATAGTATACGCAAAATTCTCTGCTTCCTGTTCATCTGAGGAATTGCATGTATTTATCAGGAAAAGACCGCGCTTATACGCTATGAAAGCGTGTGTACAGGATATATCACCGATCTGTGAAGGCATGATGTCATTCAGCTCCTCAAAGACAGAAGTATACTCTTTCATAGACTTTTCGGATATATGATATATATCCGCATCGTTCGATATGTATGCAGCGAAGATCGTGTCTGAACAGAAGAATCTGTTCAGATTTTTCATCAACTCTTCTTTTTTCATATCGTCGAGCCCTGTATCACTGATAAGGGCTGAGATCATCTTTTCATCATCCACATTCTGTATGACGCTGGACAGTTTATTGTGGATCAGCACGATCAGATCATCTATGTAGGTTTCTGAGAAGAACAGCACAGGCACATCGTACCTGTCGGCATAAGCCTTTATTTCATCGGAAACATCATCGAAGTACACGTCTTTTATAGCAATGGCTGACACGCGGTTGTTTATCAGCAGCTTGAGTGCCTTTTCTGAAATCGACACATCATCCTTTGCTGCAAACAATGTCGTTATTACGAATTCACCGTGAGTAAACGTCTTGGCGATATCGTTGTCCTGCTCATATTCGAAATATCCGGTGCTTGATATCGTGTTGTTCAGTCCGTTTCTTCCTGCGGCTATGCGGAAATTCTGCAGTAAAGGGTTTGATAATAAACTTGATACTGTGAGCATGTTAATACCTCTTGTTCTGTCATTTATGTCATACACAATTATAAGCAATCCGTTCAAAAAAATCATTATAAATATAAAAAAAAAGGGTGCCGCTTTTGTTTTTTATACAAATGTAGCTTATTTTGTTTTAATTCTGACCAATTGAAGAGATCTGCGATTTTGTTAATATGATGGCAGATTTGAAAGGAGATATCAGTATGCAGTTATCAGAAAAGGTCAATGCAATGAAACATTCACCTATAAGAAGGTTCAATGTATATGCCGCAGAAGCGGAAAACAGAGGGAAGAAGGTTTATCGTCTCAACATAGGACAGCCGGACATCGAGACTCCGGAGTGCTTTATGGATGCGGTGAAAGGATTCGACAAGGCAGTCGTTGCGTATTCGGAGTCCGGTGGAGAAATGGTTTTAAAGGAAGCGATAATCAGGTATTTTGCAGGATATGGCATGAACTACGAAATGCCGGACATGCTCATAACCAGCGGAGGCTCGGAAGCCCTGAACATGATCTTCACCGCGATCCTGAACCAGGATGATGAGGTT
>CAVEWO010000108.1:0-5754 GCA_963619345.1 Bacteroidaceae bacterium | reverse complement strand
GAAGGACGACAGTACTGCTTTTATCGGTGACATAGCTGACCTGGCAGGGGTGAACAGCGCAGTGCTGGTCAGCTACAACGGTGAGTACATGGGTTAGGGAGGTGTCTCATGTCAACACATAGACATTTTGACAGGATATGCTGTGTGATACTTGCCGTTACGCTGGTGATTGCGGCGATATTCGTGAACGCAGGTAAGCTGGGTGTTGAGAGCGTATCAGCAGAAGCGGAGTATGAGAGTACGCTGTTCAATACTTCAAAAGTGCATAGTATCAATATCGCTATGGATGACTGGGATGAATTTATCGAAGACTGCG
The DNA here is from genome assembly GCA_963619345.1 of Bacteroidaceae bacterium. GTDB lineage: Bacteria > Bacillota > Clostridia > Peptostreptococcales > Anaerovoracaceae > Lentihominibacter. The sequence continues at coordinate 5,438 of CAVEWO010000108.1, read as the reverse complement.
CGAGCGAGGAATACTATGACTGTGATATCGAGATAGACGGTGAAGCATACAGCAATGTAGCGATCAGGGGTAAAGGCAATACCTCTCTGACGCAGGTCGCCTCTTACGGAAATGATCGGTACAGTTTCAAGATAGAGTTCGATCACTATGACAGCGGCAGCACTTATTACGGGCTCGACAAGCTCTGTCTGAATAATATCATACAAGACAATACCTACATGAAAGATTATCTGGTATATCAGATGATGGGCAGCATGGGGGTGGCGTCTCCGTTGTGCAGCTATGTCTACATCACTGTAAACGGCGAGGACTGGGGGCTGTACCTCGCAGTGGAAGGTGCAGAGGATTCTTTTCTTCAGCGGAATTACGGCAGCAGCCACGGTGAGCTTTACAAACCTGACAGCTCGAGCATGGGAGGCGGCCGCGGCAACGGCGGTGAGTTTGAGATGGGAGATCTTCCCGATGGCGCCGGTGATATGGTGCAGGGGGATCAGATCGATACGGATGGCGGGCGGCCTCCGGACGGTGGCATGCCTGGCTTTTCGCAGGGAGATATGCAGGCACCGGGTACAGGTGAAACCGGGGCTGGCGGAGGTATGGGCAGCAGTGATGATGTGCTGCTGAAATATATAGACGATGATATCGACAGCTATCCGAATATATTCGACAATGCGAAGACAGATGTATCTGACAGTGACAGGAACAGGCTGATAAAGTCGCTGAAAAAGCTTTCGGACGGCGAAGATCTTGAAGATACGGTAGACGTAGAGAAAGTTATAAAATATTTCGCAGTGCATGACTTCGTACTGAATTTTGACAGCTACACGGGATCGATGATCCACAATTATTATCTCTATGAAGAGGATGGGCAGATGCAGATGATACCGTGGGACTACAATCTGGCATTCGGCGGGTTCGTATCCTCGGAAAGTGCAGAGTCGCTGGTCAATTATCCGATAGATTCGCCGGTTTCGGGCGGAAGTACGGAAGACAGGCCGATGATCGCCTGGATATTCGAAAATGAAGAGTATACTGAGCTGTATCACGAGTATCTTGAGCAGTTTATCAGCGAATATTTCGACAGCGGATATTTTGAGACGATGATCGATAATGTAGTTTCTATGATATCGCCGTATGTTGAAAAGGATCCTACGAAATTCTGCAGCTATGAAGAGTTTCAGACGGGTGCGGAGACACTGAAGGAGTTCTGTCTGCTGCGTGCTCAGAGCGTGAGCATGCAGCTTGACGGAGAAATCGGATCTACTTCAGATACGCAGGAAAGCAGTACTCTTGTTGATGCCGGCGATATTCAGATCAGTGATATGGGAACGATGAACAGTTCTGAGCGCAGCGATCAGAATGGTGATGCTGCAAAGCCGCAGGATGGTGTGAATGCCGGAGGGGATGCGAATGCCGGGGCCGGTGAAAATGCTGATACCGGGCAGGCACAGGATCCTGCCGGCGGCAGCGGGGAAATACAGGCCGCAAACGGCATGGATCAGCCTCTTGGAGAAGGTGATATGCAGGCGATACAGGAGCAAGAAAAAACAGACAGATCAGAGATGCAAAACTCGCTGTCAGCGGCCACATGGACATGGCTGGCGGCAAGTGCAGCAGTGCTGGCGGCAGGTCTGGTGACGGCTGTTGTTTATAGAAGACGGCGGCAGAAAAAACGATGATCTGGACTTTGCCTGCATGGAGCGAAAACGGCTGATGGAGCTGCGTGAGCCAGATCGATATATTTTTTTAGATTCGATTCTTGATATGTAAATACAAAAACAAAAGAGACCAGTAGGGTCTCTTTTGTTAAAAGGGGTATTGGGATTAGAGATTAATGAGGCTATCAGGGGGATAACCTCAGCTAAATTATAAGGTACTTAATGGAAAAATGCAAGTAAAAGTCGAAAAAAATTCAAGAATACTGCTTCGTGACTTTTTTTGTTTGTAAATGTCGAGTGAAACAGATATAAAACACGCTTCCCCGATTATATAATTTAACTGTCAGAGGGGAAACCCATGCAGCAGATTATTGTAATAAATTATGGAGGAACGAAAATGGAAGTTTTGAAAGTATCAGCTAGGTCAAATCCTAATTCAGTAGCAGGTGCATTAGCCGGAGTTTTAAGGGAAAAAGGAGGAGCAGAGATACAGGCGATAGGTGCAGGAGCATTGAATCAGGCCGTGAAAGCGATAGCGATCGCAAGAGGGTTCGTCGCCCCGGGAGGCATCGACCTCGTTTCAGTACCGGCATTTACGGACATAGAGATCGAGGGAGAAGAGCGGACTGCGATAAAACTGATCGTAGAGCCGAGATAATGACGTCAGAGTTTCGCAGTCATAAATAAATCAGGAAACAGAAGGCAGCGCAGATATATTTTCCAGCATGGAGACTGATCGCAAGGCCCGATCCGCGAGTGGATACGGGCTTTTTGTATAAGAAAAAATGTTTGACAGGTTATGGGAAGATAAGAACAGCATGAATGCATCTGGTATGCCGCTACCCCTTTACCTTTTTCGGCTCTTGTTGTATAATTTTCAGGTCGGTAGAGCTTAACGCCGGCAGGAGGCGGATGAAAGAATGGAACAGTTAAAAAAATGCATCCTGGACAGCAGGAAAATAGTTATAAAGATAGGAAGCAATGTCCTTTCAGATAAAGGAGGAGCTGTTAACAAAGCAGTCATACATAATATAGTCGAACAGGTCAATTCCCTCATGGAAATGGATAAGCAGGTGATCCTTGTGTCATCGGGAGCCGGTATCTGCGGAGTCGGAGCCATCAATAAATGGAGCAGACGCGGCGACATCAACTACAAGCAGGCACTGTGCGCGATCGGACAAGTCGAATTACTCATGGCATACAAGGAATACTTTGGAGATCATGATATACACGTGGCACAGATGCTGCTCACCAGAGACGACTTCAATGACAATCACAGGACGCTGAACATAAGAAATACGATGTTCACACTGATAGACGAGGGCGTTGTGCCGATCATTAACGAAAACGACAGCGTATGCGTCGAGGAAATCAAGATCGGAGACAACGACACGCTGGCAGCACTCACATCGATACTGTGGAACGCAGATCTGATGATAATACTGAGCGACATAGACGGTGTGTTCGACAAGGATCCGAAAGCCTGCGAGGATGCGAAGCTGATAGAGGCCGTGGAAAGCGCAGAAAAACTGCTGTCTTCGATCAGCATCGGAGAAAAGAGCTCGTTCGGCACAGGCGGCATCAAGACAAAGATAGAAGCTGCGTCAAAGGTCAACAAATTTGGCATTCCGATGATACTTCTGAACGGATCCGAAAAGAATATCATCAAAGACAGCATTGAAGGGAACGGAAGAGGAACGCTGTTCCTCGGAACGATAAACAAATAAAACCACAGGCGGATCAGAGGTATATATCATGAAAAAAATAGGATTTATAGGTATAGGAAATATGGGTGGCGCTATCCTCTCCGGATATGCGCAGTCGGAAAATGCAGAGAATGTGGAGCTTCTGGCGTTCGATATGAACAGCGAACTCTGCAGCAGCATGAAAGAAAAGATCCCGCAGCTGGAGCTTTGCAACAGCGGCAGCGAGCTCTGCAGCATGGCAGACACTGTGATTGTAGGTGTAAAGCCGCAGGTGATAGGCGGAGTGCTCGAGGAGATCGCAGGAGTGTATGACAGCAGCAAGACTGTGATTTCCATGGCGGCAGGTATCAGCATCGAAAAGGTGCAGCGTTATCTTGGAGACGATGCGAAGATAATAAGGATCATGCCGAACACTCCGGCAAAGGTCGGAGAAGCTATGGTGGCAATGTGCCGCAATGACAATGTCAGCGATGAAATGTTCGGTGAGGCGACGGAGATATTCGCAGGGATAGGAAGAGCTGAGCACATCGAGGAAAGTCTGATAGACTGCGTGATCGGAGTGAGCGGCAGCAGTCCTGCGTACACATATATGTATATACAGGCACTGATCGAGGCTGCGGCAGCCAACGGCATGGATGAGCAGAAGGCAAGAGTATTCGCTGCGCAGTCAGTGCTGGGAGCAGCTAAGATGGTACTGGAAAGCAGCGAGTCAGTCGAACAGCTTAGGATAAACGTATGCTCGCCTAACGGCACCACGATCGAAGCAGTCGACAAGCTCTTTGCAAATGGATTCATGGACGATATAAAGGAAGGATTCCAGGCGGCTGTGGACAGATCCATAGAGATGGGGAAGGAAGAATAATGGTTTTTGAAGAAAAGAAGATCGCCAGCGATAGGATATACGAGGGAGCTATCATCAATGTCAGACGTGACGAGGTGACCGCTGTCAAAGGTCATGCATACAGAGAGATAGTAGAGCATAATGGTGCAGTGGCAATGATCGCGATAAAAGATGACGGCAATGTCATCATGGTCAGCCAGTACAGGTATGCATGCGGCAGATCAGTGCTTGAGATCCCTGCGGGCAAGATCGACAGAGGCGAGACGGATCCGGCACAGGTGGCGGCTCGCGAACTCAGAGAAGAGACCGGCTACACAGCGGAGAACATAAAGTATCTGGGCAGGATAAATCCGAGTGTGGCTTATTCGGAAGAGGTGATATATCTCTATGCGATGACAGAACTCACGCCGGGAGAACAGGACCTCGACGACGATGAGGCGCTCGATGTTGTCGAGTATCCGTTCGGAGAGATCTATGAAATGGCGGCGCAGGGAAAGCTGATCGATGCGAAGACAGTAGCAGGGCTGCTGATGGCTAAAGAGCAGCTGCGTGACATACTGCTTCCGTGACACAGCCTGTAAAGATAAGGAAAGCGGCAATAGACATTATAATGAGCAGACCTTTCGTCTCCTGGCGGGGTCTGTTTTTTTTGAGCATTTCAGACGATGAACAGTAAAATGCGGAGACTGTCAGCACTATGAATGCAGGTATGATAAAGAGGTTCGGCGGCAGTATGTTGAACAGCGACAGAGATACGGCATTGTCGGCATTGACATATATCAGACCGTTGCAGAAGCCGACTGCGAAGCTCTTGAACCAGAGAATCACAGGCGGAAGCGGACTCAGGAACCTGCTGAGAATAGCTGACAGCGCGGCTGCGGCAGGTATGAAATTTGATATCAGCGCAGATATGAGCATCCTGAAAAAGCCTGCGGATGGATCTGAAAAGCTGCAGATCAGCAGCGAAAACAGATATGAATTGTTTTCCTCCGCAAGGTTCATGCTGAAAAAAAGCCCTGTGAACAGGCCTGTCGTAAAAATGAAAACAAATATCGGTATAAGTTTTTTCATATGTATATCCTCTCTTTTCCCGGCAATGCCACTTTGACCTGGAAACCGGTACAGCGCGGCACAGTTATAAATCATCCGGTAAAATGATATGCCGACAGGGCACTTGATATGCGCGATGTGTATTGAAAAACTGCAGAAAATAGAAATTTGAGATATATGTAA
>CAVEWO010000107.1:0-5793 GCA_963619345.1 Bacteroidaceae bacterium | reverse complement strand
GTGATGCGGCCTGTATGCCATATGAGTTGAAGCCCAGATAGATCGTATTCAGATAGGCTTCCATTATTTCTTCCTTTGTAAGGTTTTTCTCAAGTACTATCGTGCAGTAAGCTTCGGAGATCTTTCTGCTCAGACTTCGCTGGCTCTTGATTTCCGACAGGTAAACGTTTCTCGCAAGCTGCTGAGTTACTGTACTTGTACCGCTGATCTGACCGCCTCCGAACACACTGTCCTTGATCGCGCCGACCATTCTGATGAAGTTGAAGCCGTTGTGCGACCAGAACTTCTTATCTTCTATGGAAACGACTGCGTTGACCATGTCTTCGGGGATATCGTCATATTTTACGATAGTTCTGTTACCGTCGGAAAAATATAGATTTTCGATCTCGTTACCGTCAGCATCATACAGTACCGATCTCTGTGAAAGCATCGAATAGATATCATCTGTATTGATCTTAGGTGATGTAGTAAACACGATACCCACGTAAATACCAGCAGCCATGATCAGTCCGATGACGAGCAGAACTGCGGATTTCAGTACTATTGAAAGAGTGGTGTCATTTGATTTCAGATTGTTGCCTTTTGCCTTTTTTTTAAGGAAAGATGCACGCTTTCCCGAGCCTGCAGGTGAAGGCTCTGTCTGTTGCCTGCTCTGTGCAGAAGCTGTGCGGTCAGCCAGTCTGCCCTTTCTGCGTGAATTGTCTCTGCTGCTTCGTGACGCTCTGCTCCTGCCTGCGACACTGCCTTCCGTATAACCGGTGCCGGCATTGTCTGCACGGCTGCGATGATCCTGACCTGCCGGTGTCTGAGGCTGATCAAACTGAGCGAAAAACTCGTTTATATCATCGTTTTTGTTGTTGTTATATTTATCAGACAAAATCTTTTCCTCCTAGTTTTTTGAATTAATCGACATAATTATACCATTAAAGAAATGAAAAGTAAAAGAAAATAGGCAAGTTTCACATAGCCTTGACAAAAATAGTTTTATGGAATAAAATAGAAAAAAAGTAAAAAAAAACAAATAACGTGAGGCGTAACAACAAATGGACAAAGGGGAAGGAAAGAGAAAAAGCACTGTGAGGAGACCAATGCTGTATATAGCATTTGCATTTGCAGCTCCTGTCGCAGCGGGATATTACTGCGGGTCAAAAGTCCTGATATTGACTGCAGTTACATGTATGCTGACGCTGGCTTTCAGCAGCCGGGAACGACGGCTGCCTGCAGCACTTTGCATAGTGCTCGTTTCATATCTGGCAGGAACTGTGAATTTCATGCTGTATGATGCTGTGAAGGGTGTGCCGGTACTCCAGGAGGGTGAGGTTTATGAAATGACGGGGAAAATAGTGCAGATAAATCAGAAAGAGATGAGTGACGGCACATACAGAAATCAGTACAGGATCAGGATATGCAGATCAGGGGGTAATATCATGTCGTTTCGTGACGTGCTGGCAGTGAGATATGCTGAGAATGCAGATGATGGTATGGTGCCGGGCGATATCGTAAACATTGAGGGGACTGCTGAACGCCCTTCACCGAGGAGAAACCCCGGCTGTTTCGATTATTCGCTGTATCTGAGATCAGCAGGGATCAATGATGTGATAAAAGCCGACAGCGTGGAGCTGGTGGATGGAAAAGGGATGCACACGGTCATAGGACGGCTTTATGTGTTCAGAGAGACATTCCTTTCAAAGCTTGAGCAGGAGGCAGGGCACGATGCATCTTCAATGATGGGCGCGATACTGTTCGGCGAAAAAGATGAGCTGAATGAGGATGTACTGGAGGAATTTCAGAAGAATGGTACGGCGCATGTGCTGGCAGTAAGCGGGCTGCATATAGGGATCATCTATGCTGTGTTATCAAAGCTGTGGAGATGGAAAAAAGGCCGACTGCATTTTGCTGCGACGATGATGTTCTTCTGCGGCTATGCAGTGCTCGCATCATTTTCACCGTCGGTGACGAGAGCGGTGATTATGATAGGGCTGCATCAGTTCGCGCTGCTGACAAACCGAAGATATGATCTGTATTCGGCAGCATTCTGTACTGCTGCAGTTATGATGCTGAGAAATCCCATGTGTATTTTCAATACGGGGTTTCAGATGTCGTTTCTGGCAGTGCTGACTATGATGATGGTGATGCCTGCAGCTGCAAAAATATATAAAGGTATATTCGCGGCCAGCATTTCGGTACAGGCGGGACTGATGCCGTACGTCGCATATGTATTCAACTATCTGTCGCCGGGGGCAGTGTTTGTGAACGTGCCTGTGATATTTCTTACCGGGATCATAGTGCCGATGGGATTGTGCGCAATGGTTTTTTCCGTATTGCCGGGCGGACTGTTTTCTGCCGCATCTGCCGCAGCGGCAGGGCTTTGCAGGCTGATGATCATACTGAATCATGTTTCAGTTGCGGACGGTGTGACGGTTTTTGAGGTGACATCTCCCGGAAAGGGAGTGCTTGTTTTTTATTATCTGTCACTATTGGCATTTCTTTCGGAAGAAGGGCGGCTGGTGATAAAAAGAAGGGGCGGGAAAAAGATGATACCTTTGATGCTGTCTGCTGTGATGGTCCTTTCGTTTTCATTTGGAAAAATATGCAGCAGCGGTTTTGAAAAAGCGGATCTGACCTTTGTGGATGTGGGGCAGGGTGACTGCATACATTTCAGGACAGAAGACGGCGGGAACTATTTTGTTGATGGAGGAGGCAGTATAAATTATAATGTAGGGAAAAAAGTACTGAAGCCGTATCTGCTGAAAAACGGAGTGAAAAAACTGGACGGTGCATTTGTGACGCATCTGCATACCGACCATTATAAGGGTATTGCAGAGCTTTGCAGAGAAGGAATGGTCAAACGGCTCTATCTTTATGAGGGCAATCGCCCGAGGGAAGAGGAGATACTGCGTGAAACAGGGCTTGAGCCTGAAGCGTTGACGTATCTGTATAAAGGGCAGACTGTGCAGCTTTCAGCTGATACTAGCGTGAAGGTCCTGTGGCCTGAGAGGAGAACAGAAAGCGCATATGAGAAAATGCTGCAGCGAGAAGAAGACGAGAATCAGTCGAGTCTGATCATGAAGATCTGTATGCGGCATGCGAGCGTGACAGCCACGGGAGATGTGGATGCGGAGTGCCTGCAGGAGATCGGAGATTTGTGGCGGGGCGGTATACGCTGCGATATACTGAAAGTTGCCCACCATGGCAGCCGTTACAGCTACAGCGAGGAGTTCACGAAGCAGGCAGCACCTTCGTATGCTGTTTTCCAGGTCGGAAAGAACAATTTCGGGCATCCTGACAACGGAGTTGTTGAAAATTACCGGCAAAACGGTATAATGATATACAGAAATGATGAGGACGGAGCTGTTGCTTTTGACTTTTCGGAAGACGGGAAGGCAGAGGTGATGACAATGTTAGGGCAGCGATAAAGAGGAAAGGCGACTGATGGCAGCGGAGCGTTACAGAGAAAAGGAACATGCATTCATAACTATAGGGAAAGACATAAAAGCGGGGAGGATACCGAGTCTTGTGCTTCTGTGTGGCAGGGAGGAGTATCTTATAAGATGGTATACCGATGCGCTGATAAGAAAATATGTGTCAGAAGCATGCAAGGCCATAGATCTCGTCGTGCTCGAGGGCGAGGATGCATCAGCAGAAAAGATAATAGAAAGTTTGGAGACAGTCAGCCTGATGTCAGAGAGAAAGGTAGTGCTGCTTCAGGATTTTGCACCTGCGATGGGAAGCGATCTGAAAAGCATGACTGCCGAGGATATGAAAACGCTGATAGAATATTTTTCGGACATACCTGAGGAAAGCCTGCTGCTGATAACAGCTCCTGAGCAGGGTGAAAAGAAAAGTGGGAAGAACAAGATCAGGACGGCCGTGGAGAAAAACGGCAAGATATATGATTTTCAGCCGCTAAAAGACGCCCAGCTGAAGAGTTTCATCGAAAAGCGATTCAGGAATGCAGGTAAGAGCTACACATCGTCTGTGATAAGTCTGATAATGTCGGAGAGCGGGTACGGCAACAAATCCATCGAATACAGCCTGTATAATCTGGAAAACGATCTGAAAAAGATAATAGCGCACAGCGGGGCGGCGCCGGAGATAACGGCTGCAGACGTAAGTGACATAATAGCTGCGAATCCTGAAAACAATGTGTTCGCGATGCTTGACGCGATCGGCAGGAACAGAAAAGACGAGGCGTTCAGACTTTTGCACAACCTGCTCAACATGGGGAGCAGCGTGTTCCAGCTTCTGGGTCTGATCACAGGTCAGCTGGAACTTATCCTGTCAGTCAAAGAGATGAAAGATGAGGGTATTCCTTCCGGCAGTATCCATAAAAAGCTTGGTATGCACGAATTCAGAGTAAAAAAGGCTTTGGCTGTCACAGGGCTTTATTCCATGGCAGATTTGCGGAATGCGTTGTCTGCAGCATATGAAGTAGATGAAAATATAAAGACAGGTCTTATGGAAGACTCGCTTGCACTGGAATTTTTCATAGCGAAGCTGTAGGAAAAATTCCAGAAATATCTGAAACTATTCATGCGCTTTCAAGTTCGCGCAGGGTCATATTTCATGTTAATTGTTATAAAATCCACAAATTGTTTTATAGTGCTGTTGTTGTTGCTACATGTTGCGCAACAGCAGTATTTTTGTTATAATTGCAATGTTCAAATTTTGTGTAAATATGTTATTGTGTATTGTGTAAGTGTATTTTAGGAGGAACTAACATGAGTGAAAATTGTTGCAATTGCAATTGTGCTCAGAACCGCCAAGAGCAGTTCAAAGAACTGGCGCCTGTACTGGAGCAGTATGCGAAGGTGCCGGGAAGCCTGATTACTATTCTGCAGAAAACCCAGGATATCTACGGATATCTTTCTGTGGATGCCATTAACTATATCGCTGAGGCAACAGGTATCAAACCTGCGAAAATATATGGAGTGGCAACTTTCTATGCACAGTTCAGGCTAAAGCCTATAGGCAAATATCTGGTAATGCTGTGCCAGGGAACGGCATGTCATGTAAACGGTTCAGAGATCATAGAGGAGGCCGTGTGCGAATTTCTGGAGATCAAGGATGGAGAAACGACTGAGGACGGTCTCTTTACATTAAACAATGTGGCTTGTCTCGGATGCTGCTCTCTGGCTCCGGTAATGATGGTAAAAAGCTCAGAAGGCGATGAAACATATGGCAATCTTACGAAAGATTCTGTAAAGAAGATCCTTGCTGAGATCAGAGAAAGAGCATAGGAGGTACTGGAATGAAGGTAGTAATCGGACAGGGAAGCTGCGGTGTGGCTACAGGAGCCAGGAAGACCGCTGCTGAATTCGAAAAACAGATAGCAGATAAGAATTTAGATATAAATGTCGGGATTACAGGATGCGTGGGAACATGTTATCTTGAACCGATCGTAGACATATATGATGATAACGGTGAAATGACCCGGTACATCAAAGTTCAGCCTGAAAAAGTGGAGAAAATCGTAGAGGAGCATCTCGTTAATCACAGGGTTGCCGAAGAGTATGCCATTTCTGATGAAGACAAAGAGTTTGTCGGCAGACAGCAGAGAGTTGTTCTCAGAAACTGCGGCGTGATAAATCCTGAGGATATAGAGGAATACGTTGCCGCAGACGGGTACAAGGCCATAGAAAAAGTGCTTTCATCAATGACTCCGGACGAAGTAATAGAAGAAATAAAAATATCAGGACTCAGAGGAAGAGGCGGTGCAGGCTTTCCTACGTGGTTCAAGTGGAATGCTGCAAAGCAGAGCCCTGGAAATGAAAAATATCTCGTATGTAATGC
>CAVEWO010000106.1:0-5794 GCA_963619345.1 Bacteroidaceae bacterium | reverse complement strand
CTCTGACACAGTGTCTGCAGTCACGTCCTCTGCCTCGACCCACTTTATGTCAATATGGCAGCTGTTTTCATAACCGCCGTGCTTCAGCGCTTCAGCCACTGACAGATAAGCATCGTGCAGCTTTACATATTTTCCTACTATCGCGATCTTCACGCACTCTTTTCTGGCTTTGATCCTGTCAACCATCGTCTGCCATTCCGTCATCTCACACGGTCCTGCATCGAGCCCCAGCTCTCTGCATACGATCCATGAGAATTTCGCTTTTTCAAGCATCAGAGGCGCCTCGTAAAGCACAGGTATCGTCATGTTCTCTATCACACAGTCAGGCTTGACATTGCAGAACAGAGAGATCTTCTCCCTGATGCTTTCGTCGATAGGCTCATCCGATCTCATCACTATTATATCAGGTGATATGCCCATTGTCCTAAGTTCTTTTACGGAATGCTGCGTCGGCTTCGATTTGTGTTCGCCCGAGCTCCTCAGATACGGAACGAGCGTCACGTGGATGAACAGGCAGTTTTCCTTTCCCTGCTCCAGCGATACCTGTCTGATAGCTTCCAGGAACGGCTGGCTCTCGATATCGCCTACCGTGCCTCCGATCTCCGTTATTATCACGTCTGCGTTGCTCGTCTTTCCTACGTTATATATGAATTCCTTGATCTCATTAGTTATGTGCGGTATCACCTGCACGGTGCTGCCGAGATATTCTCCCTTTCTCTCCTTGTTGAGCACGTTCCAGTAGACCTTGCCTGTCGTCAGGTTCGAATATTTATTCAGATCCTCGTCTATGAAACGTTCATAATGCCCGAGGTCGAGATCTGTCTCTGCGCCGTCCTCCGTGACGAATACCTCTCCATGCTGATACGGACTCATCGTTCCGGGGTCCACGTTTATATACGGATCCAGTTTCTGTGCCGAGACACGAAGCCCCCTCGCCTTGAGCAGCCTGCCCAGCGACGCTGCTGTGATCCCCTTTCCGAGTCCTGAAACGACTCCGCCTGTTACAAATATATACTTTTTCATGCACCCCACCTGCTTTCTTTGATAAATACGTGTGACTTCATATCAGAAATGATATTTGCTATATAATAAAAATGCCCAAAAATAAAAAAGATAAGGTTTCGGGCATTCAGATGGGGATAAATAATCCAGACCCCAACTCATTGCCGTCTTCCTTATTCTTAATATCTTTGCGCACAAAATTTACTTTGATATTATACATCAAAACCACTTTGCACGCAACTTCTTTTATCAAAAAATATCAGATTCTCAGATCAGTCCCGGGTCTGACAGAAACCACAAACAGCAAAGCTCCTGATGTCCAGAAAACATCCTTCATAGCTTCACGCCTGCAGTAATGCTGCCTCCCGTTCCGCTCACCAGATCTCCACGATCTTAGAGAACCTGCTCCCCAGCACATCGTATCCGGTCACGCTGACAGTCCTCGCCCTGGTAGCAGGTGTATTCCCGGCACTGCACCCCGCCGGACTGCCGGCATTCTCCAGATCGCCGGCACTGCGCTTTCCGGTATCGCAGGTGCCCTTGACCGCATCGGCCGCGCATCTGTGATCTTTCCCCGGTATGATATTTTCTGCTCGATGCACGCTGCCGTCATATGATGTATCGATACTCCAGAACTTTATCAGGCTGAGCCCGTCTTCCTGTGCGTACTTTTTAAGCTTTTGCGCCGACTTCGGTTCGCACACGCTGCTGTAAAGATCGCATGCACCTGCCTTTTCCGGCGCTGCATCCTTAAGTCTGTATCCCGTGAGCTCGATCCTGCCGCATGCCGCCTCTACTATGATCTCGCCGTGCATATCCGACGCATCATCCGGATGCGCTGCCGCTTTTACCGCGATCTCACCGCATGCCGCGCCCGGCTGTTCTCCGCGATTAGCTGCGCCTGCATAACCTGACGCATTGCGCTCTACGGCAAACAATGCACCGCACGAGCCCATCCTCTCGATCTGCGCCGCCGTGCCGAGACGGCTTTCATCACACATGACCCATCGCCTTCCCATCTTCTGACATACCGCACCCAGAGTTCCCGAACCCGCAAAAAAATCAGCGCAGATATCACCCACGCCGCTGCACGAGCTTATTATCCGCTCCAGCAGCGCCTCAGGCTTCTGCGTCGCGTAACCGTTCCTCTCGGCAGACGTGCGCCCGACCATGTCTATGTTCCACACATCCTTCATGTTAACCATTGTGTACCATCCGATATCGTCGCAGAATTCCTCCACACCCTTGAAATGATACGGCTTCAGCTCGCGGTTGTACGACTTTTCCCTGAGCGGCCGGAAACTGTACTTTCTGCTTTTGCTGTAATAGAGCAGCGTATCGTGCTTCTTTGCAAAACTGCGCTTTGTCGCACCTCCTGACTTGTAGTTCCAGATCACTTCGTTCACGAAATTCTCAGGCCCGAATATCTCGTCAAGTATCAGCTTCACATAATGCACGCTGTGCCAGTCAAGATGCACCCACAGACATCCCGTTTCAGAGAGCAGATCCCTCATCATGAACAGGCGCACCGTCAGCATCTCGAGATAATCACCTAAGCTGCGGTTCCACCTGTCATCATACGCGCCGACTTTCAGCAGTCCCGAATCCCCCAGCTTTTCTGATTCGAGCCTCACCGACGCCTCATATCTGCTGCCCGAAAAAAACGGCGGATCGACGTATATAAGCTGCAGCTTTCCACGCATATCCTCATTTCTCAGAAGATGCATCATATACTCCAGATTGTCGCCTGACGCGATCTTTCCATTGATAGTCCCATCGGCACCGCACGCCTTTACATGACTGCCGCCGCGCGTCTTCGCATGACTGACGTCACCGCCCGCTGATGCAGTACTGCAGACCTCTGCACCTGCACCGTACACCTCGCGCACGGTAAAATCCGCCTGCCGGCCGCCGGCTGACATCGATTTATTCAGTTCCTCGTACTGCTTCCTGCCCTCTTCGAACGCCCGGAGGACCTCATGCATTATCCTCATCTGAGCAGCACCTCCACGAGCTCCTCACGACCGGCCTTCTGCAGCGCCTTTATTACTGTTTTGCGGTTCTCACGCTTGTTGAAGTGCATCAGTGCCCGCTGCATCCTCTTCTCCTCTTCAGTTTTCGCCACGTATACTTTTTTCATCGTGAACGGATCCATCTCCGTATAGTACATGCACGTCGCCAGGGTTCCCGGAGTCGGATAGAAATCCTGCACCTGATCCGGCACGAAGCCCGTCTCTTTCATGTAAAGCGCCAGCTCTACGGCATCCTGCAGCGTACTGCCGGGGTGCGAGGAAATGAAGTACGGTATCATGTACTGTTTTTTGCCCAGCTTCCTGTTCATCCTGCTGTATTCCGCGCTGAACCTGTCAAACACTTCTTTTGCAGGCTTCCTCATGTTCTTCAGAACTCTCGGCGAGATATGCTCCGGCGCAACCTTGAGCACTCCGCTGACATGATACATGCAGAGCTCCTTCATGAAGCTCTTGTCCTTGTCCGCGAGCATATAGTCGTATCGTATACCCGATCTTATAAACACTTTCTTGATGCCGTCGAGTTCGCGCACCGCTTTAAGCACGTCGATATATTCGGTATGGTCGGCTTCAAGCTGACTGCACGGCTTTGGGAACAGACAGTCCTTGTGCTGACACATGCCATGCTTTCTCTGTTTTTCACATGACGGGTTTCGGAAATTCGCAGTCGGCCCGCCGATGTCATGGATATATCCCTTGAATCCATCCTGCTGCTTCAGCAGTTCTGCCTCCTGGACTATCGATTCTTTGCTCCTGCTCCTGACTTCTCTGCCCTGATGATATGTGATCGCGCAGAACGCACACCCTCCGAAACATCCGCGGTTCGCCGTTATGCTGAACTTGACTTCCTCTATCGCAGGAACTCCGCCTTCTTCTTCGTATGAAGGATGGTAGTCGCGCATGAACGGCAGCTCATACAGTATGTCCAGCTCATCGCGCTCCAGCGGAGGCTGCGGCGGGTTCTGGACAACGTAATTATTATTGCCGTAACACTCTATCAGTCGTCTGCCGTTCACGGGCTCGTTGCTCCTGTACTGCAGTGCAAAGCTTCTGCAGTACTCTTCTTTCGAAGCTTTTATGGACTCGAAATCAGGAAGCATCACGTCGTCATCCTGTATATACGGATCCTTCATCCGCACGCACGTGCCGTTTATCCACGTCACGTCCTCGGCCTGTATCCCGGCTTCGAGAGCTTCCGCGATCTCCACACAGGCTCTTTCTCCCATTCCGTATATCAGTATATCGGCCCTGGAATCCATCAGTATCGATCTTCTTACTTTATTTTCCCAGTAATCGTAATGACCCAGCCTTCTGAGGCTGGCTTCGAGTCCGCCTATTATCACCGGCACGTCTTTGTAAGCTTCACGCGCACGGTTGCAGTATACTATCACCGCGCGGTCCGGCCTCCTGCCGTTTTTGCCTCCCGGCGAATATACATCTCTGCGCCTCCTGTGCTTGAATACTGAATAGTGATTCACCATCGAATCCACATTGCCGCTGTTTATCAGAAATCCGAGCCTGGGCTTTCCGAAGCGCTTGAAATCATGCGCATCATCCCATGCCGGCTGCGGCAGTATCGCTACTCGGAACCCGTGCGACTCCAGCACTCTGCTGATTATAGCAGTTCCGAAGGATGGATGAT
Organism: Bacteroidaceae bacterium; assembly: GCA_963619345.1. Taxonomy (GTDB): domain Bacteria; phylum Bacillota; class Clostridia; order Peptostreptococcales; family Anaerovoracaceae; genus Lentihominibacter. The sequence goes on along the minus strand of CAVEWO010000106.1, from coordinate 1,120 downwards.
CAACGTACGCATCTCCCGTGACAAGCACGAAATCGACCTGATCCCAGCCTCTCTGTATCATATCGTCTTTGTTTATCGGTAAAAACATAAAACACCACCTGAATGTATATACTGTATTCCGGGATTATCTGCTGCACCCCGTATCTCCTGCCGCATAAATGCACTTTCATACAGCAATAGCCCGCTTAACAAATATTAAGCAGGCTATCATAGCATCAATTCTTATTTATTGAAATACTTTATCTGTACCGTATCATTCATACAGCACTTATATTTTTGTAGTATACGACAGTTTTATCCAGTAGCCGTTGCTCTTGAGCTTGCCCCAGCCTCCATCTGTCTCTACGATAGTATGCACTCCCGGAGATACATATCCTTTCCTGCTGTACGATGTTCCCGGACCCGTCCTCATATTGAGGTCGCTGTCGGTCACCTTGACATTGTACTCCGCATCGACAGGAGTCGTGTATTCCAGCTTGATCCAGTAGCCGTTTTCGCTCATCTGACCCCAGCCGTCTTTAGTATCTATTATCGTGCACTTGCTTCCTATGAGCAGGAGTCCCTTGGAGCTGTAGTTAGTTCCCGGACCTGTTCTCATGTTGAGCGCAGCAGTATTTACCTTTACCTGATAGCTGCTGCCGGTATTTCCGCCATTGCTGCCGCCGTTGTCACTTACCTTTGCCGTATATTCCAGGCATACCCAGTAGCCGGTCTCCTGAACGAGTCCCCAGGTTCCCGTAGTCTTTACTATAGTATAGGTTCCCGGATTGATATAACCTTTTCTTGTGTACGATACTCCCGGACCCGTTCTCATGTTGAGATTTACAGTCGTGATGCTCACCTTGTAGTTCGTGTCAGTTCCTGCATCGACAGTATCACTCGGTTTTGCAGCTACTTTCGCAACGTAGCTGCTGCACACCCAGTAGCCGCTGTCCGCGAGCCTTACCCAGTTGCCGCACTCACGATCGACCTTGTATGTGCCCTGCTTCACGTATCCGATCCTTGTGTATCCGGTACCCGGGCCTGTCCTCATATTGAGGTCGCTGTCGGTGATCTTGACGCTGTAGTCGACACTGACAGTTTCATCAGAAGTCGACGTATCATCTGTTATATATATGTA
>CAVEWO010000105.1:0-5815 GCA_963619345.1 Bacteroidaceae bacterium | reverse complement strand
TACCGAACACAGAAGTTAAGCTCCTTAGCGCTGATGATACTTGGCGGGGGACCGCCTGGGAAAGTAGGACGTTGCCGTTTTTCTAAAAAAGCAACCTGTGAAAGCAGGTTGCTTTTTTATCTTAATATTGGAGGAATACATGCCCAAGTCATCACATCAGAAATTAAAGCTGATATATCTAATGAAAATATTATTGGAAAGAACTGATGAGGCACATAGCATTACTATGCATGAAATAGTAGATGCATTAGCGGCATATGGTATAAGTGCTGAAAGAAAAAGTTTATATAATGATATAGAAAATCTTCGGATATATGGTTTAGATATCATGGTTTCTCAGAAAGACAGAACATATTCATACTATATTGGAAGTAGGCAGTTTGAGCTTGCAGAGCTGAAATTACTGGTAGATTCTGTGCAGGCATCTAAATTTATCACCGAAAAGAAGTCGAATGAATTGATAAAGAAGATCGAGGGGTTGACAAGCAGATATGAAGCTTCTCAGCTTCATCGCCAGGTATTTGTAGCCGGCAGAGTAAAAACTATGAATGAAAGTATTTATTATAATGTAGACAGGATCCATATGGCAATAGCGGAAAACTCGCAGATAGTATTTCAATATTTTCAATGGAATGTGGATAAAAAAATGGAGCTTCGTCATGAGGGCGCTTTTTATGAAGTGAGTCCATGGTCATTGTCATGGGATAATGGAAACTATTATTTGATTGCATATGATAGTCGTGAAGGTATAATCAAGCATTTTAGAGTAGATAAAATGCTGAACATCGAATCAAACGGCAAAGTGCGAGAAGGTAAACAAGCATTCAGGTTATTTGATATGGCAGCATATGCTAAAAAAATGTTTGGCATGTATGGCGGCAAAGAAGTGTGGGTAAGTATAGAGTGTGATAATTCTTTTGCAGGAATAATGATAGATCGTTTCGGAAAGGACGTTTCAATGATCCGATTAGATGATAAGCGCTTTGTTGTAAATGTTGAGGTAGCAGTAAGCAGACAATTCATTGCCTGGATCATAGGACTCGGGGACGGTGTAACGCTTGTGGGGCCTGATCAGGTCGTTGAGATGATGAATGAAGAAATTGACAGACTTATAAATCAGTATAAATAATAAATATTACAATTTTCATTTGCGAGAGATGTTTATGGGACAGCTGATATGGTAATATATAATCAGAAAAACGAAGAAAAAAGAATGTAATTAAAGAAGGATGTAATTATGGAAGATATGTATTTTACAATAACAGGCTGTAATCATTATTTTGGAAATGATTTTATGGAAAAAGAAATGAAAGTTGAATTAGAAAAAGATCCTGATAACGAATATGATAAAGAAGCGATACAGGTGAAAATAAAAGGCCTGGGTCAAATCGGATATGTTGCAAACAGCCCATATACAGTTAAAGGCGAATCTATGAGCGCAGGAAGATTGTATGATAAAATCGCTGATAAAGCGAATGGGAAGATCCTGTTTATAATTGAAGGCGGAGCAGTTTGTGAAATTACAGATACCGGGCAATAACAGGCAATTATCTCAGGGAATTTATTAAAAACCAGATATTCATGTGAGTCAGAAGTTCACGAAAGTGAGCTTCTTTTTTGTATAAGGAAAAGAGCTGCGCGTTAATGATTCATTGCTCGTCAACGCGACAGCCCCATCATTTTTTGTGTAAAGCTTTACTTTTTTATGGATTTTCGCAGTTTTTTTAAAAATTAACCTTCTTTTTAAAGTATTTTGCTTGATCTGATGCAACCGCCAAGACTTAGCAGCAGACATATCTATTATATGTTGCAAAACGGTAACGTTGTTCCACGTACGCAACAAATATTCAGAAAAGGCTAAATTTAGCCATTTTTTTATTGGAGTCGTTTTATAAAAAAGAACGGGTTGCCAAGAAGCAACGCCAAAAAGAAAGAGAAAAATAAAACTTTCTGTAAAAATCAACGTTTTTCAAGTTGGCACGGCTTTTGCTTTATATAATGGCATAAAAGATATTAAAGATAAAAGCAGATGGCAGACAGCATTACGATTTAACGACTACATTAATACTCGAACTGATGCTTGCCTGACCGAATGCAAACTTGATAAGGAGGATGAAATGGCAAAGATAGAACCTGAAAAAAGAGCTTCTCTTACAGAAGTAAAAAAAGGAAAAGATGTAACCGAATTGAAATTCAAGATGTCGATCAACGGCGAAGATATGCATTATCCGGGAGAAATGATCTCAGGCTGCAAACTTATGGAAAAGTGCATAGACTGCTGTACAGAGCTCAGTAACATAAGAGACAATGGAGATGGCGGACTGTTCGTTCATACAGAAGGAAACATACTTATGCCGGTACATATGCTTGATGCTGTAGAAATCATAGTATGGCTCATCAAAGAAGGTAAGTCTTCCAGAGTTTACGGATATGAAATGTATAAGACATCAGAATACAATCAGAAGACAGACCGCTCAGAAGTATTCGATGTTCCGGTACTTACAGTTAAGGGCGATGTAGTATTCGTACTTCCGGAACTGAGAAAATAATAAACAAAAGCAGTATAACAAAAACAATGCACAAAATTTCGAAAGCATACTAAACAGTAAAGTGATTACAAACGCATATATGCGTGTAATACAGGATAAAAGAGGATAATAATAGGAGGAAAGACAATGTCAGAAACTATTAAACAGAAAATCGAAAAAGCAAGAAAAGCATTTGATGAGATTTCAGATTACACTCAGGAACAGGTTGACAAACTGATCTACGAAGCAGGAAAGATCATTTATCAGAATGCTGCTAAGCTGGCAGAAATGGCCGTAAATGAAACGGGTCTTGGCGATGTAAATGAAAAGATCTTAAAGAATGAAGAGACAGGCGCAGTTTTCTGGGAGTACCTGAAGGACAAGAAGTCAGTTGGTATCATCAATCCTGAACCAGATGAAGACGGACTGATCAAGGTAGCTCATCCTGTAGGCGTTATCGCAGCTATCACACCTGCTACAAACCCTACTATCACTCCGCTTGGAAACTTCATGCAGGCATTAAAAGGAAAGAACGCAATGATCGTTTCACCTGCTCCACGTGCACAGAAGACTTCATATGAAAGCTGCATGCTTATCAGAGAAGCGTTAGTTGCAAATGGCGCTCCTGCAGATCTGCTCCAGTGTCTGGAAGACGTTACTATCCAGAAGTCACAGGAACTCATGGCAGAATGTGATCTGGTAGTTGCAACAGGAAGCATGGGTCTTACAAAGGCTGCATACTCAAGCGGAACTCCGGCATATGGCGTTGGCCCTGGAAATACACCTGTAATCCTTGACAGAGGATATGACAAGAAAGCAGCTGCAGAAATGTCAGTAGAATCAATCGCAGGAGACAACGGAATGCTCTGTGACGGCGACAACCTGCTCTTATACCCTGAAGATGAAGAAGCTGAAACATTTGCAGCTTTTAAAGAAGCAGGAATAGCTATCTTTGAAGACAAAGCAGATATCGACAAGTTCCGTTCAACTATCTTTGGAGAAGACGGTGAACTCAGATCAGGATTAGTAGGTAAGCACGCTTACAAGATCGCTGATGCTGCAGGAATATCTCTTCCAAAGGATGCAACTATCATCGGACTCAAGCTGGATGCAATAGGCAAGGCTGATATCCTCTGTAAGGAAATCATGTCACCTGTAGTTATCCTTAAGTCATATGATACATTTGAAAATGCAGTTGCAATGGCAACTCAGAACATGTTAGAATGCGGCGGCGTAGGTCATACTGCAGGTCTGTTCACAAATGATATGGATCACATCCTTTACGCTGCAGAACGTATTCCTGTAAGCCGTGTTATCGTTAACCAGCCTTCACCTAATGCATGGGGACCTGCTAACAACGGTCTGGCACCAGCGGTATCAGAAGGCTGCGGAACATGGGGAAATAATATCATTTCCGAAAACGTTAACTACACTCACATGCTGAACATCTCAAGAGTAGCTCTTCCATTAGACGTTGAAGTTCCTACTCCGGCAGAAGTTTTCGCGGAGAAATAAAAACGAACAGGCGTAAGTCACTTTTTTAGCTGTACCTGCAGTGCGAAGTACAGCAGATATATTCAGTCATAAAATAAATACAAAGTAATTTCAACAAACAAACAATACTCCTTTTTAATACTTATAGTCCGCAATTATCAATCTCAGTAACTGCGGACTATAGTTCTATAATAAATCATATAAGAAACGGAGAAAAAAGATGAAAGAACAACTGATATCAAAGATAAAGACGATAGCAGAAAGTGAAAAATTCAAACAGGATGCATTTTTCCTGTGCGGAGCAGCGACAGGACATCCTAACCAGGAACTGCTTGATGCATGTGAAGCGTATCTGAAGACAGCTGAAAGCGGAGAAAAAAACGACGATGTAGTAGATAGACTCATCGCTGAACTTGAAAAGGTTATCGCGGCAGGGGGCGAAACCAGAGGATCGAACAGTATAGAGGTAAACAGCGAATATATAAATGATATACTCAGCAGCAGAGATGCGCTGTTAAACGGATAGAGATTTGCAAAGCGGCAGATATTCGGGTAGTTCTGCTGCTTTTTTGTATATAGATGGTAAATATATGATACAATGTGAATTATAAGAATATTGTATTAATTATAAAAGGGGTATGTGGAAACAGCACAGGAGGTCTAAATGAAATACAGCGAATTTATCAGAGAAAATTACGAAATGCTTCTGGGTATTGTGGATCACATGCATATAGGTGTCTGGATCACAGATGGAGAAGGTCAGGTGCTGATGGTGAACAGTGAATCAGCGAAGACCGGCGGACTGAAACGTGACGAGATCATAGGAAAGAATATGCGAGAGCTCATAGAAATAGGATATATCATGGAATCGTCGGCCTTAAAAGCGATTTCCAGCAAACGGGAGGAGTCTGTAGTTGAAGAAATGGGAGAAGGCGGTTACTGCCTGACTACGAGCCTGCCTGTAATATGTGATGGCGAGCTTGACCTTACTGTATGTATCGAACGAGATATAAGTGAAATTGTAGAACTCAGGAATGCACTTCAGGATCAAAAGGATGTGACGGCAAAGATAAGAGAGCAGCTTCATCAGGCTCATATAGATGTAGATCAGTACGAAGGCAGGATGATAGCCAACAGCTATAAGATGATAAGAGTAAAAGAAACCGCAGCGCACATAGGCAGTCTGGATGCGACAGTGATAATTCTGGGCGAGTCAGGAGCAGGAAAAGAAATGGTTGCCGAGCTGATATATGAGTCAAGTCAACGAATCGATGAACCGTTCATAAAAGTCAATTGTGCTGCAATACCTGAGTCGCTGATAGAATCAGAATTGTTCGGATACGAGGGAGGAGCTTTTACAGGGGCAAAAAGCAGCGGGCAGAAAGGAATGTTTGAAGAAGCCGATGGCGGAACGATATTCCTGGATGAAATCGGAGAGCTTCCTCTGTCCATGCAGTCAAAGCTGCTTCGTGTGCTGGAAAACGGGGAAATAAGGAGAGTAGGCGCGACTGAATCGAAAACTGTCGACGTAAGGATCATCGCGGCTACCAACAGAAATCTCAAGAAAGAAGTAGAAGAAGGAAAATTTCGAGGTGACCTGTACTACAGACTCATGGTCCTTCCGATAGTTATACCGCCTCTCAGAGAGCGAAAAGAGGATATAATTCCACTTGCAAAGCTATTTTTGCAGAAATTTAATGAGAAATATCATCTTAAAAAGGATTTGTCAGAAAGTGCATTAAATGAGTTGAATGTTTATAACTGGCCGGGTAATGTTCGAGAGCTCAAGAATA